>DASXFL010000124.1:0-29660 GCA_036489595.1 Solirubrobacterales bacterium | reverse complement strand
GTCGCCACCCACGACGTCGAGTTCGCCGCCGCCTTCGCCAGCCGGGTCGTCCTCCTCGGCGAAGGCGTCGTGATCGCCGACGGCCCCGCCGCCGACGTCCTCTCCGGCGGCTGGTACTTCGCCACCGAGGTCGCCCGGGTCCTCGACCTGCCCGGCGTCGTCACCCCCGAGCAGGGCGCCGCGGCGCTGCTCGAGCGGGGACCGGGGGAGACGCGATGAGCTGGCAGCTGGTCAGCTTCCTGATCATCGCCGCGGGGATCCTCGCCGGCTTCGCCTGGTACGAGCGCTCGCGCCCGCCCTCCCAGGTGGTCGCCCTGGTCGCCGCCCTCGCCGCCCTGGCGATCGCCGGCCGCATCGCCTTCGCCGCCTTTCCCAACGTCAAGCCGACCACCGACATCGTCATCTTCGCCGGCTTCGCGCTCGGCGGCGCCCCCGGGTTCGCGGTTGGCGCCCTCGCCGCCCTCGTCTCCAACTTCTGGTTCGGCCAGGGCCCCTGGACCCCGTGGCAGATGGCGGCCTGGGGCCTCTGCGGCATGCTCGGCGCCGTGCTGGCGCTGACCGGCCGCAACCCCAACCGCTTCGTCCTCGCCGCAGTCTGCGGATTCGCCGGCGCCGCCTACGGCGCCCTGCTCAACTTCTCGCTGATGGCGACCTACGGAGGGGAACTGTCGCTTGCCACGTTCGCCCTGCTCGAGTCGCGGGCGATCCCCTTCGAAGTCGCCCACGTCACCACCAACGTCATCCTCTCGCTCGTCGCCGGCCCGGCGATGCTGCGGATGCTGATCCGCTTCCGCGAGCGCTTCGAATGGTCCCGGCGGAGCGGGGTCGAGGCGCCGACCGGGGATGACCCCGCCGGATCCGGCCCGGATCGCGACCGCCTCGCCCCTGGGATGCGCGGCGGCGCCGCTGCCGCCTCGGTCGCGCTCATTGCGCTCGCCGCGTTGGCCCCGGCGCCCGCCCACGCGGCGCCGCGCGAAGCCGTCGCCTGGCTCGAAGGGGCCCAGAACCCGGACGGAGGCTGGGGCTCCTCGCCGGGCGAGGACTCCGGCTCGGCGACCACCGACTGGACGATGCTCGGCCTCGAGGCCGCCGGCCGCAACCCGCTCGACATCGCCAAGGACGGGAAGACGCCGGTCGACTACCTGCGCGCCCAGGTCAGCTCCCTGAAGAGCCCCGGCGCCCTGGCACGGACGGTCCTGGCGCTGAGCGGCGCCGGCGTCGACCCGCGCCGCTTCGCCGGCCACGACCTGGTCGCCGAGCTGACCGCGAAGCGCCGAGACAACGGCTCCTTTGAAGGCTGGCCCGGCTCGACCGCCTTCGCGATCATCGCCCTCCGCGGCGCCGGCGCCCCCGGCGCCGCCAAGCCGGCGGCCGCCTGGCTGCGCAAGGTCCAGAACAAAGACGGCGGCTGGGGCGACACCGCCGGCTCGCCGAGCACCAGCGACGGCACCGGCGCCGCGATGATGGCGCTCGCCGGCTCGAAGGCCGCCCAGCGCGGGCTCGGCTTCCTGCGGATCGGCCAGCGCGACAACGGTGGCTTCCCACTCGGGCAGGGCTACCCGGTCAACACCCAGTCGACGGCCTGGGCGGTGCAGGGGATCATCGCCGCCGGCGGCGACCCGGCTTCGTTCGAGCCGGCCGGAAAGACCCCCTTCGACTACCTCGCCGCCAACCAGCACCCCGACGGCCACTATGGCTACGCGACGCCCGGCGCTGGCACCTCGAAGCTGGTCGCGGACCAGACGCCGGTCTGGACGACGGCGCAGGTGCTGGCGGCGGCGAAGGAAGTGCCGTTCCCGATTGCCGCCGTGCCGCGCGAAGCGAAGCCGAAGGCGCCGCCGCCATCCCACAGCCAGTCGTCGCCGCAGGGCAGCGCCGGCGGGGTGCCGCCGGCGAGCGTCGCCCCCGAACCGGAACCCGAGCTGCACGGCGGCAAGCCGCAGGCTTCGAAGCAGGGGGCTGCCAGCACCGAGGCCAGGAGCGGGGTGTCCCAGGCCAAGGTTGCTCCCGGCGGCGGCTCCGGGGCGGCGCCGGCCGCAGGCGGCGAGGCGCACAGCGGCTCCGCGAGTGATTCGCGCGAAGCGACTTCCGGCGACGAACCGGTCCGCACCACCGAGCTCCAGCACCCGGACAGCGGCAGCCGCTCCGCCAGCCCCGGCGTCGTCGTCGCGATCCTCGCCGGCCTGCTCGCCGGCTGCCTTCTCTTCGGCATCTTCTGGGCCGCCCGGCGCGGCTGGTCCCGCTGGCGCCTCGGCCACTGACCGATTCGCACCGGCTCCACCGCCAGTGGTCGTCTTTCGTAACGCCCCCCGTTACAAAAGACGACCACTAGCCGGTGCGGGGGGCGGGAACCGGGACACTGTGCGGATGGATTTCGCAACTCGCAGGCGCTGGGGCCGATGCTGAGCCGCGTCCGGGCGCTCGAGGAGATCGCCGGCCAGCGCTTCGAGGTGGTGGTGATCGGAGGTGGCATCACCGGCGCCGGCGTCGCCCTCGACGCCGCCTCGCGCGGCTACTCGGTCGCTCTGCTCGAGCGCGGCGACTACGCGGTCGGGACCTCGAGCCGCTCCTCGAAGATGGTCCACGGCGGCCTCCGCTACCTGCAGAACTTCGACCTCGGCCTGGTCCGCGAGGCCCTGCTAGAGCGCCAGCTGATGGTCCAGCTCGCGCCCCACCTCGTCTACCCGACCCCGTTCCTCGTCACCAGCTTCGGCGAGGAGCGCCGCGACCGCAAAGTCGGCCTCGGGCTCAACATGTACGACGTGATGGCGACGACGCGGGTCGGCCGCAGCCGCCGCGAGATGCGCTCCTCCCATGCTGCCGACGAAGACTTCTACTGGTCGCCGGATCGCCACCGGACGATCGACCGCGAGGAGGTGCTGGAGATGGTCCCGGCCCTCGGCGGCCGCGAACCGAACGACGCCTACCTCTTCTACGACTGCCAGACCGACGACGTCCGCCTCGTCTTCACCGTGCTCGGCGAGGCCGAACGGTTCGGCGCCGTCACCCTCAACGGCGCCGACGTGGTCGAGGTGCTGACCGAGAACGGCCGCGCCGCCGGCGTCGCCTTCGTCGAGGCATCCTCGGGTGAACGGCTCGAGGTCCACGCCGACAACGTCGTCAACGCGACCGGGGTCTGGGCTGACCGGGTCGGGCCCGAGGTGGTCGAGGAGGAGGACGTGCCGCGGATCGCGCCGAGCCGCGGCACCCACCTCCTGCTCGACGCCGCCGATCTGCCGATGGGCCGCGCCGCCTGCATCGTCCCGGCCGGCGAAGGGCGGATGATCTTCTCGCTGCCCTGGTACGGCCGCACCCTGGTCGGCACCACCGACAACGACTACGACGGCGACATCGCGGTCCCGCGCCCGGCCGAGGCCGACGTCGAGTACCTGCTGGAAGCGGTCAACTCCTACTTCGGGACGACCCTGACCGAGTCGAGCCCGGTCGGCGCCTACGCCGGCGTGCGCCCGTTGATCGCCAGCGGCGATCCCCGCAAGTCCGTCGACATCTCGCGCAAGGCAGAGCTCTACGAGACCAGCTCGGGGATGCTGACGATCACCGGCGGCAAGCTCACCACCTGGCGGCGGATGGCGAAGCAGACGGTCGACCGGATGATCGAGCGCGAGGGTCGCGAGGCGGCCTGCCATACGGCTGAGATTCCGCTCGGGATGGAGGCGCGCCCGGCCGACCTCGAGGGGCCGGATGAGGTGGGGGAGGAGGCGCTCTCCCAACTCGCCTTCCGCTATGGCCACGCCGCTCGCAAAGTGCTGGCGCTGGCGCGCGAGCGGCCGCAGCTGGCGGCGCCGATCGTCCCCGGCCGTCCCGACCTGCTCGCCGAGGTCGTGATCGCCGCCCGTCACGAGCAGGCGCGGAGCGTCGCCGACGTGCTGCTGCGCCGCACCCGGCTCGGCCTGCTGGCGGCGCCGCAGCTGCGCGACGCCGAGTCGGTGCAGAGGCTCGCGGCGGTGCTCGGCGAGGAGCTCGGCTGGTCCGGGGCGGAGGTCGAGGCGGCCGCGGCGGCCTGGCCGGAGGCCGCGGTCGCCGAGGGGATCGACCCCGCCCGCGCCGCCCGGGCCGCCTGAACCCCCCGGCCGACCGCTTGAAATAACCTCCGCGTCGATGACCAAAGCCGAGCTGGAAAACAAGCACCTGTCCGATCTCCATCTGCTCGCGGCGGACGCCGGGATCGAGCGCTTCCGGATGCTGACGCGGGGCGAGTTGATCGACCGCCTCGCCGACGGCGCGGGGAACGGGGGCGGCGGCTCCACGGCCGCGGCGAGCGGCGCAAGGGACGAGCGAAAGCGGGGCGAGCGATCGAGCCGCCGCCGCCGCCGGCCCCCGCGCGGCGATGGCGGCGCCGACGAGGACGCGAGCGAGCGCGAAGACGAAGGCGAGGCGCCACGGCAGCGACGCGACCGTCCCAAGAAAGCTCCCGAGCGTGAGCGTGAGCCGGAGACCGAGCCCGAGCCGGAGCCGGAGCGCGAGCGTGAGTCGGAGCCCGAGCGCGAGTCGCCGCGCGCCTCGGACCCCGCCCCGGCCGCCGCCGACTCCGGCGAGGCTCCGCGCCCGCGGCGCCGCCGGCGCCGGCGGCCGTTTGGCCGCCGCGGCAAGCAGGAGGTCACCCTGCCGCGCCTTTTGCTGCCGCCCGAGCCCGGCCGCCAGGCGGTCCTCTATGCCGAGAGCCGCGAGGGCTGCACCGCGCTGCTGCGCGCCGTCGCTGGCGAGATCGCCGCCGACGCGAAGGGCCCGGACCCGGTCGCGCTGTTGATCGACCCCAGCCCCGAGGAGCTCGCGGAGTGGCGCCGCGAGGCGCCGCAGGCGGAGATCGTCGCCGCCGGCCAGCCCCGCCACGCCAGCGACGCGCTCGCCCAGGCGGCGGCCCGCGCCGCCGGGGGCGAGGACGTCTTCCTCCTGGTCGACTCGCTGACCCGGCTCGCCGAGGCCTACGAGGACGCCGAGGCGGCGAAGGAGTTCTTCGACGCCGGCCGCGCCCGGAGCGGCGCCGGCGGTGGCTCGCTGACGGTGGTTGCAGCGCTAGAGCGGCCTGCCGGCTAGCGCCGGTAGGCGATGCGACGCCAGCTGGGCTCCTTGGAGAGCTCGATCAGCTCGTCGCTGCGGTCCGGCTGGACGTAGCCGAAGGTCTGGGTGCGCTCGTCGAAGACGACGTCGAGCTCGCCCTCCTTGACCCGCTGGTCGAGCCAGGCACCGCGGAAGACGAGCCGGCGGATCCAGTGGACGAGGCTGCGGTTGGCGGGTCCGACCAGGTCCTCCCAGTTCTCGTTGATGTGCTCGCCGAGGCGGCTGCTGGGCTCGGCGATCTCGCCGCTGACGGCGAGGTCGAGGAGGTCGTCGAGCTCCTCTCGGCTCAGTCCCTGATCGACGAAGGCCAGCTTCACGGCCGCCTGCTCGACCCGCTGCGCGAAGTCCTCCTCGTTGAAGGCGAAGCGGAGCTCGCCGTACTCGAGGACGTAGTCGGAGCCAGACTCGTAGTTCCCTCTGCGGGTGGTTTTCTTGTCCATGTGAGTTGAAGCCAGTCCCGCCGCGCAAGCCCGGCGCGGCAGGTGCATGATCCTGCCAATCATCGTAATCGCGTGCCTGTTCGGGCGTGCCTCTGAACGCCTGGTTGCACTCTGGAGGAATTTGGGCGCCGGGGTGGGGGGAGAGACGGGCGCCGGCGCCGACTTGGACCGGGGTGGACGCGAACAGACTGAGCCGGCTGCCCCGCGCCGAAGTTGGCGGCGCCTGCTTCCCGGTCGCCGCCGACCGGCGGGCGCGGCTGCTCGGCCTCGCCGGCCTGCGCCGCGAGGAGGCGCAGCCGGGTCTGCTGCTGCCCGGCTGCGCCTGCGTCCACACCTTCTGGATGCACTTCGCGCTCGACCTCCACTTCCTCGACCGCCGCGGCGGGCTCCTGGTCGAGCGGCTGGCGGTGCCGCCGCGGCGGATCGCCTACGTGCGCGGGGCGGAGATGGTGCTGGAGCGGCCGGCGCCAGAGGGGCACAGCTCGCCGCCCCCGCCGAGCTGGGAGCGCTGATGCTGCCCGCCCGCCACGAGATCGCCCGCCTGGTCGTCTGCGAGGACGACCCGCTGACCCTGGAGCTGCTCTGCGACCACCTGCTCGCCGATCGCTACGGCGTCCTGCCCGCCCCAACCGCCTCCGACGCCCTCCGCCACTGCCGCTTCAACCAGCCGGACCTGCTGCTCCTGGATTTGAGCCTCCCCGACGCCCCGGGCCTCGACGTCCTCCGCGAGATCCGCGAAGCCGACGGGATCGAGAAGCGCTTCGACCCGGCCCTGCCGGTGATCGTCCTCAGCGGCCGCGGCGACCACACCGACCGCATCCGCGGTCTCGAAGCCGGCGCCGACGACTACCTGGTGAAGCCCTTCGCACACGCCGAGCTGCGGGCCCGGATCGGCGCCGTCCTCCGCCGCCGCGAGCCGCGCCGCGAGGGCCCGAGCCGGATCGGCGAGCTCGTCGTCGACCCGGCTCGCCACCGCGTCAACGTCGGCGGCCGCGAGGTGCGACTGGCGAAGAAGGAGTTCACCCTGCTTCGAGTCCTCGCCGGCGACCCCACCCGCGTCTTCTCGAAGGAGGAGCTGCTGCAGGCGGCCTGGGGCTTCCGCAGCCCGAGCCAGACCCGGACCTTGGATTCGCATGCAAGCCGGCTCCGGCGCAAACTCGATCCAGAGCACGGCCGCTACGTCCAGAACGTGTGGGGCGTCGGCTACCGCCTGGTCGAGGGCTGAGCGCTACTCGCTCGGCGTCTCGAAGTGGAGGACCGCCAGCTTGGTACTGATCGAGTCGTCCTTGCTCTTGGTCAGGCGGGCGGCGGATTCGGTCTCGATCCGGTTGGCCTGCTCGAGCAGGTCCTTGAGCAGCTTGTTGAGCTCGCTCCAGCCCTGCTCGTCGAGGACCAGGGGGCTGCGGGTGATGTGGGAGTCAGTGCGCTCGGCGATCGTGCCCTCGAGCAGGGCCCGGCTGACATCCTCGCCGATCGTCTGGACGATCACGCCGGTGATGCTCTTGCGGGTCGAGGCCGGGATCTTCGCCCAGTCCTCGTCGCTGAGGAAGGCGCGCTCGGTGGCGCGGTAGAAGTGCTCGACGGCGCCGCGCCGCGGCTCGGTTTTGACCAGTTCGATGCAGTCGAATTCGAGCAGTGTTTTGACGTGGTAGCTGACGTTGCCGAGCGGCTCGCCGAGCTGTTGCGAGAGCTGGTTGGGGCTCGAGATGCCATCGTGGAGCGCGGTCAGGATGCGCATCCGCAGCGGGTGGGCGAGGGCCTTCGCAAGCTGTTGGGTGATTCCCTCGGGGGAGGTGCGGGTCTGAGGCACGAGGAGCTCTCTCCGATCGTCGTCTGGGGGGTCGGTGCGGCTCAGCAGTTGGCCGGCTAGCTAATCAAGTATTTCAGAACGCTTCGCTGTTCCCCCTGCGTAAAGCCAAGCTCGGCTCTAGGAACGGAACGGATACCAAAGGTAAAGAGGTCTTATCTGTGCGCACCTGCGTGCTCCGTAGCGCCTGGCCGAGACCGCATCGGGGTACCAGGTGCGCATTTTGCGCGGCTCGCGCGGCGGCTCCGGGGGAGAGGCCCGGTCCTCGCCGCCCTTGGAGGCGCATGCCCGCGGCTTCCCCCGAGGTCAACTGAGTGCTGGCGCCGGCTTTCGATCACCTGGTTGGCGGCTGGCCATTCGTGCTCGCTGTCGCGGCCGTCGGAGCGGCGGGGGCGCGGGAGGCGCGCCGGCGGGCGGCCCTGAACGAGGCACTTCACGAGGTGCGGCGGCCGCTGCAGGTGTTGGCGTTGACGGCGCCGGTCGACGGCGGCCCGGGCGGCGACTTCGCGGGACCGGTGCGGATGGCGGCGGCCGCCCTGGAGCGGCTCGAACGCGAGATCAACGGCGGCGCCGCGGGGGCGGCGGTGCGGGTATCGGTAAAGGCGGGGCCGCTGCTCGAGGCGGCGGCCGGGCGCTGGCATGCGCGGGCGACGCTGGCCGGCCGGACGCTCGAGCTGCGCTGCCGCTGCGGAACGGCGACGGTCGCCGGCAGCCCGCCCGAGCTCGCCCGCGCCCTCGACAACCTGCTGGCGAACGCGATCGAGCACGGCGGCAGCCGGATCGCGGTGACCGCGACCGCCGGGCGCGGCTCGCTGCGGATCGTCGTCAGCGACTCGGGCAGGGGCGCCCAGCGCCCCGGCGACCGACGGGTGCGGAGCGCTCTGGCGCGGCGGATCGCCGGCGGCGAGCCGCACGGGCACGGCCTCCGGATCGTGCGGCGGATCGCCGCCGAGCACCGCGGCAGCTTTGCCCTGCGGGCCGGCGCCGGCGCCACCGAGGCGGTGCTCGAGCTGCCACTCGAGCCGGCGGGGGAGCGGCGATGAGCCGGCGTGGCCGGGCCATCGCCTTCGGCCTGGCGGCGCTCGCGGCGGCGGCGATCTCGGCCGCCCTCGCCGACGGCTACGGCGAGCAGGTGGCGAGCGGGTACGGCGAGCTGCGCCCGGTGGTCGTCGCCGGCGCCGCGCTGGCGGTGGGGCAGCGAATCGACCCGAAGCTGGCCGAAGGGCTCGTGGTGCGGCAAGTGCCGGCGCGGTTCGTGCCGCCTGGGGCGCTGACGACGCCACCGCAGGCGCTCGGCCTGGTGACGCGGGCGCCGGTGCCGAGCGGCTCCTATCTGCTCGCCTCCGAGCTCCGCCCTCCTGGCTCCGGCTCGAAGCCAGGGCTGATGCTCGGCCAGGGCCGGCGCCCGGTCCAGATCGCCGTCTCCGGTGCCGGCGCCCTGCTCGCTGCCGGCAAGCCGCGACGTGGGATCCGGGTCGACGTCGTCGTCACCGTAGAACCGAAGGGCGCAGGGTCTGGCCGCACCTACGTCGCCGCGCCGGGCGTGCCGCTGCTGGCGCTCGCGGCGAACGGGGAGGCCGAGGTGGCCGGGGAAGCCGAGGCGACTCTGGGCCTGACCCGGGTGCAGGCGCTCGACCTGATCCATGCCGAGAGCTTCGCCCGCCAGGTGACGATCCTCCTGCACGGATGAGCGGCGAGGCGAGGGAGAGGAACGTCGCGACGCTGGCGGCCGGGCTGCGGATACGGCTGGTCGAGCGCCGGCGCGAAGAGGCGGCAGCGGGACTGGGAGGAGGCGAGCTCGCCGCGGCCGTGCGGGAGCTGGTGGCGACCGAGGCGGGCGTGCTGGGGGAGGAGGACCGCGAAGAATTGGTGCAGCGGATCGTCCGCGACAGCGTCGGGCTCGGGCCGCTCGAGGAGCTGCTCGCCGATCCCGAGGTCGAGGAGGTGATGGTCAACGGCGCCTCGTGCGTGTACGTCGAGCGGGGCGGGGTGGTGGAGGCAACCGACGTGCGCTTCGCCGACGAGGAGGAGCTGCGGAACGCGATCGAGCGGATCCTGGCGCCGCTCGGGCGCCGGGTCGACGAGCTGAGCCCGATGGTCGACGCTCGGCTCGAGGACGGCTCGCGGGTCAATGTGGTGATCCCGCCGCTGGCGCTCGATGGCCCGGCGGTCTCGATCCGCCGCTTCGGGGTGCGGCGGCCGGGACCGGAGGAGCTGGTCGAGCTCGGCACTCTGAGCATCGCCCAGCGCGATCTGCTGGCGGTGGCGGTGGGGGAGCGGCGCAGCGTCCTCGTCAGCGGCGGCACCGGCTCCGGCAAGACGACGCTGCTGAACGCGCTCTCCAGCTTCGTCGCCGGGCACGAGCGGGTAGTGACGATCGAGGACGCCGCCGAGCTGCGCCTGCAGCAGCCGCACGTGGTGCGGTTGGAGAGCCGGCCGGCGGGAGTCGAGGGCCGGGGCGAGGTGACGATCCGCGACCTCTTGCGGAACGCGCTGCGGATGCGGCCCGACCGGATCGTGATCGGCGAGGTGCGCGGACCGGAGGCGCTCGACCTGCTGACCGCGCTCAACACCGGCCACGACGGCGCCCTCTCGACCGTTCACGCCAACTCGCCGGCGGACGCGTTGGCGCGCCTGGAGACGCTGGCGCTGATGGCCGGCGTCGGCCTGCCCCACGCGGCGATCGTCGAGCAGGTGCGGCGCGGGATCGACCTGGTGGTGCAGATGGAGCGCCGGCCCGATGGCGCCCGCGTGGTCAGCGCCGTCGAGGAGGTGGCGGCGTGATCGGCGCCGGCGGCTCGCTGCCGGCGCTCGGCGGCGCCCTCGCGGGCGGCCTGTTGGCGCTGGCGGCACGGGACGCCCTGCTCGCCAGCCCGGCGGCGGTCAGCTGGGTGCGGCAGGTGGTCGAGCCGCTGCTGCGGGCCGGCCGCGAGGGCTATGCGCCCTCGACCCGCGAGCGGCGGCGGCTGGCGGCGCTGGCGATGCTCGTCGCCGTCGCCGGCGGCTGGCTGCTGGTGGGAGCGAAGGCGGCGCTGGCACTGGCGGTCGCGGCGCCGGCGGCGGCGGGCTGGGCGATCTCGAGCCGGCGCCGCCGCTACCGCCGCGCGGTCGAGCGCTCGCTGCCCGAAGTCGCGACCGCGATTGCCGACTCGCTCAGCGCCGGCCGTAGCCTGCGCGCCTCGCTGCCGGCCGCAGCCGCCTATCTCGACGGCCCACCGGCGGCGGAGTTGGGGCGGCTCGGCGCCGAGCTCGACCTCGGCGCCCCCACCGTCGAGGCGATCGCCGCCTGGCGCGACCGGATGCGTTCGGAGCGGGTCGACGCCTTCGCCGCGGCGCTGCTCAGCCAGCGGCTCGCCGGAGGGGACCTCGCCGGCCTGCTGCGCCGCTTCGCCGGCGGCGCGGCAGAGCGCGACCGGGTCGCCGAGGACGCCCACTCGGCGACTGCCCAGGCGCGCTTCACGGGCCTGCTGGTGGTCGCGATGCCGAGCGGCGGCGCTCTCTTCGCCGAGCTGCTCGAGCCGGGCTTCCTCGGCAAGCTGGTCGGCTCGACCGCCTCGGCGGCGCTGCTGGCGGTGGCGGCGGCGCTGCAGTTGGTCGGCTTCCTGGCGATCAAGCGGCTCTCCCAGGTGATCGAGTGAGCGGCGCCGGGCTGGCGGCGGCGGTCGCTGCCCTCTGCGGCTTCGCCGTCGCCCGCGAGCTGCTGCGCGGCCGCGCCGCGATGCCGGTGCGGCGGCTCGGCCTCAGCGGCCGGCCCGCCCGGGCGGCGCTGCGGCTGGGGCTGCCGGAGCGGCTGCGGCGCTCCGGCCTCGAGGCGCGCTACCCGCTGCCGGCGGTGATGGCGGCGAAATTCGCCGGCGCCACGGGTGGCGGGGTCCTGGCGATCGGCGCCGCCCCGGCGGCGCCGGGGCGGACCGCGCTGCTCGTCGCCCTGCTGCTGCCGGCGGCCGGCTGCTTCCTCCCCGATGCGCTGCTCGAGCGCGAAGCGAGGCGCCGCCAGCGCCGCCTCGTCGCGGCGCTGCCCGACGCCCTCGACCTGCTCGCGGTGAGCGCCGCCTCCGGCCGCGGGCCCGCGGCCGGCCTCGAGCAGCTCGCCCGTAGCGGCGAGGGGCCGCTCGCCGAGGAGCTGCGGCTGACCGTGGCCGAAATCTCGTGCGGCGCACCGCTCTCGGCCGCCCTCGCCGCCCTCCGCGGCCGCGTCCCCGGCAGCGAGGCCGCGACCCTGGTCGCCTCGATCGAGCGCTCGCGCCGCTTCGGCTCGCCGCTCGCCGACCAGCTCCGCCGCCAGGCCAGTGCCCTCCGCCGCGACAGCCGCCGAGTCGTCGAGGAGCGGGCGGCACGGGCGGCGCCGAAGATCCAGCTCGTCGTCGCCCTCGTCCTCGTCCCCTCGGTCCTGTTGATGATCGCCGCCGGGCTCGTTGCCAACGCCGGCACCCTGCTGGCGGGGTTTTGACCGGTAGGGGACTTGTCGACGACTCGGCCGCCGTCTAGATTCCGGTCCAGTAGGCCAGGGAGGCCGGCAGGAGATGACCGAGTACGCGATCTCGACCAACCTGATCAGCTGGGCACCGGCCAAAGCAGGCATCTTCGGCTGGCCGATCGACGGGCCTGAGGCAGAGACGATTGATTCGATGGGGCTCGGCGACCTCTTGCTGCCGAAGTTCGCTCAGACCCCCGACTATCGCCGCAGCGGCGGCTATCAGACCGACTACGTGAAGGCGATCTGCAGTGCGCTGCGCCTCGACTACGACGACCTGCTTTCGGAGTACGAATTGCGGGTGGCCAGAGGGGCCGCAGCAGTCCCCTTCCTTTGGCGAGTCACCGGAGAGCCGATACACGACGAGAACATGCCGGGGGGCTGGCGGAGTGTTCCCATCAGTGTGCATGACCTTCGGTTTCCGTTCTCGACCAGCGAATTTCTCCGCCTGCGCGCGATCCCGATCGAGATCGCGCGGCAGTTCAAGGCAACGGCCGCGGCTGGCCGCCATATCCAGAGCCTGCCGACTGGGACGTTCAATCAGCTTGGGCCTGCCAGCAATGCCCCGCGCGGCGACGAGCAATTGCGGAAGCTCCTTCTAATCCGCGGGCGAGATGGCGGGGACGCACTGCGGCGAATGGAGGAGCACGGTTTGAACCCGCGTGGTGGCGATTACCTCTTCCTCGTCGACGAGAGCTGGATCCCTGGATTCTTCGAAGTCACCGAGGACGGGTCCGGGGTCGAGCCACGCGGTCCTCGAATCGGGCAGTCACCACATGAGCTCGGTGCCATCGTCGAACGGGCGATGAGAAGGCAATTTCCTGAGGACGGGTTCAAGCCGCGCAACGCCCGACACGCCGTCGCGCAGCTGGTCGAGTTCATCGAGAGCGACAGGGACGTCGAGCCGATCGCCGAGTTCGGACAGTTCTACGACCGCTTCGTCAACCTGCCGGCGAAGACGAGCCAGGCGCTGGAGATCGCCGAACGCAAGGGTTGGGATGAGATGCCCGAGCCGCTGCCGCCTCGCACCTTCGTCGAGGAGCCCGAAGAGCCGGAGGGTGACGATGAGGAAGGCGAAGAGGAGGACAGCGAACAGCTTGAGGAAGACCACCTCCGCGGATTGACGGTGGCCGAGGTCGAGGCGAGGCTGCCCGAGCTCGAGTTGCCACCAGGCGTCCTGGCGGAGGCGGTCACGGCCTTGCGGGCGGGCAAGCACCTCCTCCTTTCCGGGCCGCCCGGAACTGGGAAGTCGGTGATCGCCGCCGCGCTCTGCCGCTCTGTGGTCGGTGACGAATACCTGACCGCGACGGCGACGGCAGACTGGACTACGTTCGACACGATCGGTGGCTATATGCCGCAGGACGGGGGCCTGCTCGAGTTCGAGCCCGGCATCGTCCTGCGGTGTCTCGAGCGAGGGCGCTGGCTGGTCATCGACGAGCTGAACCGCGCCGACATCGACAAGGCGTTCGGCCCGCTCTTCACCCTGCTCTCTGGGTCGGGGAAGGAAGGCGGGGGAGACAACGTCACCCTGCCTTTCAGAAGGGCCGATCGCAGCATCCAGATCGTACGCTCCGCGCGACGGACCGAAGGCGGGCGTCAGTACGTCATGACCCCAACCTGGCGGATGATCGGAACGCTCAACGCGAGGGACAAGGCATCGCTGTTCCAGCTCAGCTTCGCCTTCTTGCGGCGCTTTGCCGTCGTCGACGTCCCGCTCCCCGACCAGGAGTCCTACCGCGAGCTCTTCCTGCGGTGGCTCGGAAGCCTCGAGGGCGACGCTCACGAAGAGATCGCCGGGGCGGCGATCGGGCTCGCCTTCGGAGACCGTGAGCTCGGTCCAGCGATCCTCAAGGACATCGCCGAGTTTACGCGGATGGGCCTCACCCCGACCGAGACCGCCTCTGCTTCCTCGCCTTACGACGACCCGCGCGGGGCGTTCCTGACGGCGGTTCGTCTCTATGCCGTTCCCCAATACGAGGGCGCCGGGAGAGACGAGGTGGACGCGGCGCTGGTCCGGTTACGCTCGAGCTTCACGGCCGATCCGCCCCAGCGGGAGTGGCGCAGCCTCGAGCAGGCGCTGCGGGCGATCACCTTCTTGTGACGCCGTCGGTCGACACCTCGTTGCCGCCTGAGTTCCGGGAGGAGCTGCTGGCGGAGGTCAAGGCCGAGCTTCCCGCCTTCCTCCACGGCGCTGCTACCGAGCAGCACGACCCGGTCGGCGACGTCACCGCGCTGCTCGACTTCGAGGACGAGGAGCTCGCGAAGGTGACCCGGACGCACCTCTGCCTGGAGGACGCGGTTCTGAGCTTTGGTGCCTCTCTGGCAGCCGGGTTGCGACACCCAATCAGCTCCAGCAGCCGGCCGCCGGAGGTCGATCAGGCGGTTCGAGGGCCGGTTGACTGGAGCGCCACCATCGCGCAGCGCAGTCTTCGGCCTACCAGCACCACCTTCGTCGTGCGCTCGGCGCGACGCCAAGTCGACGTGCCGGAGAGCCGGGCCCTCGTCTGGACTCTGGACCGGCTGCAGGCTGCGGCGCGAACGGCGGTGCGCGTGAAAGTCGACCCGGATCTCGCCCTCGAAGCCGGCGCTGCCCCGACCAGATGGCGCCAGCGGATCATGCTGCTCGCCTCGCAACTGGCGCGGGCCCGGGCGACGCCCTGGCTGCGGGAAGTTCAGCCCGAATCGCCTGACGCGCGGATGGTGCGGCGGCTCGCGGCCGGTCGTGATCCGTTCTACGCGCGCACCCTGCCCGCAGCCATCGAGGCAGTGCGCGAGTTCCAGAGCCGCTCGCCGGAGGTGCTCTCGAGGGCGCTCTGCCGCCGTTACTTCGAGCCGAGCAAGACTTGGCTCCTCTTCGAAGTCTGCGTGGCATTGCGGCTCGCCCGAGCCTTCCGGGAGGCGAACGACGGGAGGCCGCGCAAGACGAGGATGCTCGCAGGGCCCCAGCGGAACCCGGCGTACGCGCGCTTTGCCTTCGCGGATGGCGGTGAGGTCTCGCTCTTCTTCCAAGGGTGGCCAGGCGAGGACGAAGCCTCGCGGCTGGAGGAGTTGGGCGAGCGGCACGCGATGAAGCTCTCGGGGTCGCGGCCGGACCTCGTGGTCACGCGCACCTGGCCGCACGCTGACACCGTGGTGCTGGAGTTGAAGGCGAGCCGCGAGCACGACTACCTCAGCCAGGGGCTGAGAGAGCTCCTCGGCTACGTCGCCGATCGTGGCTCGGCCTGGAGCAGGCCTGCTGGGTGGCTCGTGGCGCCGCCCAGCGAGACCTTCGCACCGGCGCCTGCAGACCTCGGTGCCGACCTCTGGATCGTCAGCTCGGACGAGGTTGCCGCTGCGGCAGTTGCACGGTTCGCGTCGACGACCGGCGCGTGAGCTACTCGGTCGACTCCTCGCGCAGGCGGCGGGCGACGGTGGCGGTGGCGATGCTGATCGCGTCGAGGCCGGCGCCGTCTTCCTCGTGGCCGCTGAGGTAGCAGCAGAGAGTGCCGTCGACCAGCTCGAAGGCGAACTTGGGCGGCGCCGAGTCGGTGAGCCAGACGATGAAGCTGGGCTCGAACAGCTGCCGCAGCCAGTTCGCATCCTGGCCCTTGGCGGAGAAGATCTCGTACTTATCGTCGAGGGCAGCGCTCTCGAGCTTGACCCGCTCTTTCGAGCGGCGGAAGACGTCCTCGAGCTTCTCCAGCGCGTGGAGGCCGAGCTTGCGCTGGCAGTAGAGCTCGGGGACGTGGCTCGCGCACTCCTGCACGGTCGTCAGGCCGACGGTGTAGCGGTGGTAGTTGGTCTCGCGGTTGCCGTCGCCGTCGGTGTGCTCTTCCTCGTAGGTGTAGAGGGCGAGCATGCCGCCGCAATCGCGGGCGAGCTGGCCGGTCAGGGTGCGCTCGGCATAGCGATCGTCGCCGCGGCGCAGGAGCGGGGTAGAGGGCGGCAGCGCCGCCCGGCCGCCGAGCGCGAGGTCGTGCTTGCTCGCGTAGAGGGAGAAGAAGGCGTCGGCGGCGCGGCGGTCGGCAATCGCGAAGCAGATCGCGATCCCGATCAGGATGGCGAGGACGAAGGCGATCCCGCCGATTGCCGGCGCTCCCGCTCCGGCGATGACGCCGCCGACGAGGAGAGCCGGGATCGCGATCAGGGCCCAGGTCCTGCCGGCGCCCATCAGGCGCTTGAAGTGGTAGCCGCGGAGGTCGTTGGCGTCGTCGGGGGCGGCTGGGGCAGCGCTGGCGGGCGCCGCCTCGCCGTGCGGCGGCGGCGCTGCCGCGGCGGACGCTTCCATCGCGCGGGTCTCGTCCGGCGGCTGTGCTCCCTCGGTCCCAGGCACGGATCGGACCCTAACCGGCTCGGCCGGATGCAATGGGGGTTGCAGAGGGAGGTGGTGTTGCAAAGTGGGAGGGAGTGGGTTAGGGTGGCGATCGAGTTGAAGCCCAGGACCGGGGTGGTGAGGCTCCTCCCACCTCATCACTCCGGTCCCAACTCCTTCGAAGCCCGTCAGCCCTCCCAAGTGCGACCGCCCAGAAAGGACCATCCGAGTTGGCATTCCGGGGCATCTACGAGCACAGCCTCGACGCCAAGGATCGGCTCACGGTTCCCTCGCGGTTCCGCGCCTCGCTCGCTGACGGTGTGGTTCTCTCGAAAGGCTTCGACCCCTGCGTCTGGGTCCACACGACCGAGTCCTATGAGCAGCTCTCCGAGCGCTTCCTCGAACCCCACAGCCCCTTCGGCCGCGACGCGCGGCTGCTGCGCCGCCGCTTCCACGGCGGCTCCTTCGACGACAGCCTCGACTCCGCCGGGAGGATCAGGTTGCCCAAGCCGCTGATCGAGCACGCCGGCCTCTCCGGCAACTGCGTCGTCGTCGGCGCCGGCGAGTACCTAGAGATCTGGGACGCCGACGCCTGGGCCAAGCAGGAGGAGGAGCTCGACGCCGCCGCCCCCGAGATCGCCGAGAGCCTGGCCGCCGGAGCCGGAGCCGCGTAACCATGAGGCTCAATGCCGCCCGCATCCCCATCTCCCACGGACCCGCCCTCGGGCCCGCCGCTGCCCTGATGAGCACCGAGCACGAGCCCGTCCTCGCCACCGAGCTGCTCTCGCTGCTGGCGCCCGCCGCCGGCCAGATCGCCGTCGACTGCACCTTCGGCGGCGGCGGCCACGCCCGCCTGGTCGCCGAGCAGCTGGGGCCGGAGGGGACGCTGATCGGAATCGACCGCGACCCCTCGGTCGAATCTCGCTTCGCCGCCTTCGCCGCGACCGCACCCTGCCGCACCCGCTTCGTCTCCGCTGACTTCGCTGCAGGACTTCTTGCACTGCAGGGCGAAGGTGTGCGCCCAGACATGGTCTACATGGATCTGGGAATGTCCTCGATGCAGGTCGACGCCTGGGAGCGCGGCTTCTCCTACTCCTACGACGCGCCGCTCGACATGCGGATGGACACCCGGCAGCGCTTCGATGCCGCCGACCTCCTGAACGAGTGGCCGGAGTCGCGGATCGCCCAGGTGATCCGCCGTTTCGGCGAGGAGCGCTACGCCGGTGGGATCGCCCGCGAGATCGTCCGCCGCCGCCCGCTCTCGACCACCTCCGACCTTGTCGCCGCGGTCAAGGCCGGGATGCCGGCCTCGGCCCGCTTCGCCGCCGGCCACCCCGCCAAGCGCACCTTCCAGGCGATCCGGGTCGCGGTCAACGGCGAGCTCGAGGCCATCCATCAGGCTTTGCCACTTGCCTGGGAGATGCTGCCGCTGGGCGGCCGCTTCGCCGCAATCTCGTTCCACTCGCTCGAGGACAGGCCGGTGAAGCAGTTCCTGGCCGAGAAGGCGCGCGGATGCATCTGCCCGCCGGAGCTGCCGGTCTGCGTCTGCGGCCATGAGCCGGAGGCCGAGCTGCTGGCCCGCCGCGCCGTCGCCCCGGGCCCGGAGGAGGTCGAGGCGAACCCGCGCTCGCGCTCCGCCCACCTGCGCGCCGCGGTCAAGATCGCAGCCGCGGACGGCGCTGAGCCGACCGCGACCGGGGAGGGGATCGACTGATGGCGATCGCCGCCCCCGCCCGCCGCTCGCGCGCCCCGGCGACTGCGCCGCCACCCTCGCGGACCAGTCCGCCGCGCCGCAGGAAAGCAGCGAAAGGGGCTGCCACCGCGCCGGCACCGGCCCGCAAGGCCGCGCCGAAGGGTGGCACTGCCGCGCCCGCCCGCCGCAAAGCTCCCGCGCGCGCGCCCGCTCGCAAATCTCCGGCTCGCAGGCAGCCGGCCCGCCGGGCCACGCCCGGCTCCCGCGTCGCTGCCGGTGGCCGTCTGATCCCGATCGCGGTCGGCCGCACCGCGGTCGCCGTCCGCGAGCTGCCCGACTCCGGCTTGGTCGTGCAGATGACCCGCGGCCGGGCCTGGATCGCGGTGCTCGGCGTCCTTCTCGCCGGGATCGTCGCCCTCAACGTCGTCACCCTCAGCTTCGCCGCCTCCTCGAGCAAGATCGACGAGCGAAACACCGCGCTCGAAGAGGAAAATTCGACCCTGCAGAGTCGCTTCGCGCAGCAGTACAGCGCCAAGAAGATGCGCCACGAAGCGACGGCGCTGGGCCTGGCGATGCCGACCACTGAAGAGCCGCTGATGATCAGGGTCGGGCCGCAGGTCGTGGCCGCCGCGGCGCAGCGGCTGGCGGCCGCGGAATAGGTCGGCGTGCGCCTGATCGAGCGCAGGATCGGGCTGCTCTTCGCCGGCTTTCTCCTCTGCTTCCTCCTCATCGTCTGCCGCGCCTTCTGGCTGCAGGGGGTGCAGGGTGCGAAGCTCTCGGCCGAGGCGGTCTCGCAGCAGACCGAGGCGGTGACGGTGCCGGGCCTGCGCGGCAGCATCCTCGACCGCAGCGGCAACCTGCTCGCCTCCTCCGAAGACGCGGCGACGATCTACGCGACTCCCTACCAAGTCAAGAACAAGCCGAAAGCGGCGAAGGAGATCGCCGCGGTCCTGAAGCTGAAGCCGGACGAAATCCTCGAAGAGCTCTCCGAAGAAACGGGCTTCGCCTACATCGCCCACAAAGTGCCGCTGACGATCGCGAAGAAGATCGAAAAGCTGAAAATCGAAGGGATCGGCCAGCTGCCGGACAGCCGTCGCGTCTACCCGCAGGGGGACATGGCGGGGCAGGTGCTGGGCGTCGTCGGCTCCGAAAACCAGGGACTGACCGGGGTCGAGGAAGGCGAGGAGTCGGTGCTGGCCGGGACCAATGGCGAACGCCGCATCGTCCGCGACGCGCTCGGCGATCCGATCCGGTTGGAAACCGTGAAGCAGGCCGAAGACGGCGAAAGCGTCCAGCTGACGATCGATCCGGTGATCCAGCAGAAGACCGAAGAAGTGCTGGCGAACGTCGGCGAAACGTTTACACCGAAAGGCGCGACGGCGATCGTCGTCGACCCACGCACCTCCGAAGTCCTGGCGATGGCCAGCTGGCCGCCGGTCAACCCGGCTGAATTCGAAGAAGCGAGCACCGAAGAACTGATGAACCAGGCGACCGGCCTCAACTACGAACCGGGCTCGACCTTCAAGGCCTTCACGGTGGCGGCGGCACTGGAAGAAAAGCTGGTGACGCCGTCGACCGAATTCACCCTGCCGCCGACGATCCAGGTCGCCGACCGGACGATCAAAGACGCGGAGGAACGCGGCACCGAAAACATGACCGTCGAACAGATCCTGGCGCGCTCCTCGAACGTCGGCGCGGTGACGATCGGGCTTGAGGTCGGGGCGACCAAGTTCAGCAAGTGGATCGAAAGATTCGGCTTCGGCCAGCAGACCGGGATCCAGTTCCCCAACGAGCAGCAGGGGATCGTCCCCAAGCTCGACGAATACTCGGGCTCGACGATGGGCAACCTGCCGATGGGCCAGGGCCTGGCGGTGACCCCGATCCAGATGGTCGAGGGCTACACGGCGATCGCCCACGAAGGGATCCTGCGGCCGCCGCAGCTGATCAAGCGGATCGGCGAAGAAAAGGTTCACGAGCCGAAGGGCAAGCAGGTGATCAAGCCGCAGACGGCAGCGGAGATCCGGGAAATGCTCGAGGGCGTACTGGCCGCCGGCGGCACCGCCTCGGAGGTCAGCGTCCCCGGCTACAGCCTGGCCGGCAAGACCGGCACCGCCCAGGTCGCCGAAAACGGCGGCTACTCGGAAACCAAGTACATCGCTTCGTTCATCGGCTTCGCCCCGGCCAAGAACCCGCAGCTGCTGGCGGCGGTGATCGTCGACCAACCGCAGGGCGAAATCTACGGCGGCTCGGTGGCGGCTCCGGCCTTCGGCGAAATCGCCGAATTCGCCCTGCCCTACCTGGGCGTGCCGCAGGAATAGCCGAGGTTGCCGAATGGCCCGGATAGCGGGTCGGAAGGCAACCTCGGTAGGCGGGGCGCGGCCGAGGCCCTACCTAGACTTGCGGCGATGAGATTCGACGAGCTCCTCGCCGGAGCCGCTGGGGCGCGGATCGTCGGTGATCCGGCCACCGAGATCGCCTCGCTCGCCTACGACAGCCGCACGGCCGGGCCGGGGACGCTGTTCTTCTGCGTGCCGGGTGAGAAGCGCGACGGCCACGACTTCGCCACGCAGGTGGTCGCGGCGGGCGCCGCGGCGCTGGTGGTCGAGCGCGAGCTGAAGGTTGCCGCGCCGCAGGCCGTCGTCGCCGATGCGCGGGCGGCGATGGCGCCGGTGGCGGCGCGGTTCCAGAGCGACCCGACGGCGGAGCTTCGGGTCGCCGCAGTGACCGGAACCAATGGAAAGACGACGACCGCGTTTCTCCTGCGCCAGATTCTCGAGGCTTCGGGCACGAAGTGTGGGCTCCTCGGCACGGTCAAGCAGGTCGTCGGCGGTCTCGAGGAGGAGGTGGTGCGGACGACGCCGGAGGCGATCGACCTGCAGGCGACCTTCCGGCGCATGCGCGAGGGCGGCGACCGGGCCTGCGCGATGGAGGTCTCCTCGCACGCGCTGATCCTCCACCGCGTCGACGCGATCCACTTCGAGGTCGCGATCTTCACCAATCTGACCCAGGACCACCTCGACTTCCACGCCGACATGGAGGACTACTTCCAGGCGAAGCGGAAGCTGTTCGCCGAGCTCGGGCCGGGGACCTCGATCGTCAATGTCGATGACCCCCACGGGCGGCGGCTGGCAGCCGAATTCGAGTGCGTCACCTTCTCGGCTGAGGGCAACGAGGCGAACTTCATCGCCAGGAAGGTGCGGCTCGGCGCCGCCGGGGCCGAGTTCGAGGTGGCCGAGGGCGCCGGCGGACAGGCGCTCGCGGCCGAGCCGGTTCCGCCCCGGAGCCCGCCGGCCGGCGTCGTCGCGGTGCGGACCGGGCTCCCCGGCCACTTCAACGTCGCCAACGCGCTCGGGGCCTTCGCGGCGGCGGTGGCGATGGGGGTCGGGCCGGAGCAGGCAGCCGCCGGACTCGCGGCGGCGGAGGCGCCGCCGGGCCGCTTCGAGCCGATCGACGAGGGCCAGGGGTTCGCCGTCCTCGTCGACTACGCCCACACTCCTGACTCGCTCGAGAACGTGCTGCGGGCGGCGCGGCGGCTGACCGACGGGCGGCTGATATCCGTCTTCGGCGCCGGCGGCGACCGCGATAAGGACAAGCGGCCGAAGATGGGGCGGGCGGGGGCCGAGCTCTCCGACCTGGTCATCGTCACCTCCGACAACCCGCGCTCGGAGGAGCCGGCGGCGATCGTCGCCGAAGTGGCGGCGGGGGCCGAGGACGGGCTCGAGGTCGAGGTCGAGGTCGACAGGCGGGCGGCGATCGCGGCGGCGCTGGCGCGGGCCGAGGCCGGCGACACCGTGGTGATCGCCGGCAAGGGTCACGAGCAGGGGCAGGAATTCGAGGGCGGGCGGAAGATCCCGTTCGACGACCGCGAGGTCGCCCGCGAGGAGCTGCGGCGCCTGGTCGAGCGGGCGGGTGCGGCGTGAGGCTGCGCGGCCAGGAGATCGCCGCCGCGACCGGGGCCGAGGCGCTAGCCGAAGGCGCCGCAGCGCCACCGGCCCGGGCTACCGTCGACTCCACGCAGGCCGCCCCCGGCGACCTCTTCTTCGGCCTCCGCGGCGAGCGCCGCGACGGCGGCGAGTTCGCCGAGTCGGCGCTGGCGGCGGGCGCCTGGGGAGTGGTCATCGGCCGCGATCACGCCGCCGCCCTCGCCTCCTCCGGCCTCGCCGGCGGCGCCGGGGCGATCGCCGACGTGGCGCCCCCGGCCTGGGTCTTCGCCGCCGAGGACCCGCTGGCGGCGATGCAGCGGCTCGCCAGCGCCTGGCGGCGCACGCTCGGCGCCAAGGTGGTCGGGGTGACCGGCTCGGTCGGCAAGACCTCGGTCAAGGACATCGCCCGGGCGCTCCTGCCGGGCAACGTCCACGCCAATCGCGAGAATCTCAACACCGAGATCGGGCTGCCACTGACCGTCCTCGAGGCACCTGAGGAGACCGCGACGCTGGTGCTGGAGATGGCGATGCGCGGCGCCGGGCAGATCGCCGAGCTGGCGGAGATCGCCGAGCCCGACGTCGCCGTGATCACCAACGTCGGCCCGGTCCACGTCGAGCAGATGGGCTCGGTGGCGGCGATCGCCGCCGAGAAGGCGGCGATCCTCGACTCGCTGCGCCCGGGGGGCACCGCTGTGGCCCCGGTCGAGGCCGGCGAGCTCGAGCCGCACCTGGCCCGCGCCGAGCGGCTGCTGCGCTTCGGGCCGGGCGGCGACGTCTACGCGGTCGAGGCGACCGTGGCCGGCGGCGTCACCGCCGCGACGATCGCCACCCCGCTCGGCGAGCAGCGCTTCGAGCTCCCGTTCGGCGAGTCCCACAACCTCACCAACGCCCTCGCCGCGATCGCCGCCGGCATCGCTCTCGGTGCCTCGCCGGCCGAGATGGCGGAGCGCGCGGCACTCGGCATAGGATTCTCACGCTTCCGTGGCGAGCGGCTGGAGCTTCGTGACGGAATCGTCCTCGTGAACGACTGTTACAACGCCAACCCGGTGTCGATGCGCGCGGCGCTCGACCACCTGATCACGCTCGAGGCGCCGCGGCGCCTCGCGGTCCTGGGACGGATGGGCGAGCTCGGGCGCGGTTCCGCCGAGTACCACCGCGCGATCGGCGAGCATGCCCGCGCGATCGGCGTCGACCTCCTCGTCGGGGTCGGCGAGGAGGCTCGCGATTACGGCCCCGACGAGCTCGTCGCCGACCCGGCCGAGGCGGCTGAGCTGCTCTCCGCCCACCTCGAAGCGGGGGACGTCGTCCTCGTCAAGGGCTCGCGGGCGGCCGGGCTGGAGGGCGTGGCCGAGGCGCTGCTGGAGCTGGAAGGCGCTGCGTAGAGATGGGCGAAGTCCTGATCGCAGGGATGGCCGCGATGCTGATCTGCATCTTCGTCGGCCCCAAATTCATCGAATACCTGCGGGTGCGCGAGTTCGGGCAGCACATCCGCGAGGACGGGCCGCAGGAACACCACGCCAAGGCGGGGACCCCGACGATGGGCGGGCTGATCATCTTCGCCTCGATCTGCGTGCCCTACCTGGTGCTGTCGGACCGCGACGCGCAGAGCATGACCGTCTTCGGCGTCGCCCTCGGCTGCGCCGCGATCGGCTTCCTCGACGACTACATCAAGATCGTCAAACGGCGCTCGCTGGGGCTCTCGGCGCGCTGGAAGATCCTCTTCCAGATCCTCCTCGCGCTGGTCCTCTGGTGGGTCGCCCGCCACGAGGTCGGCCTCGAACCGATCCTCTACCTGCGGATCGGCGGCGGCTCGATCGACCTCGGCCCGGTCCTCTACTTCGTCCTCGTCTTCCTCGTCCTCGCCGGCACCTCGAACGGGGTCAACCTGACCGACGGCCTCGACGGCCTCGCCGCCGGCTCCTGCGCAATCGTCCTCCTCACCTACACCGCGATCTCCTTCATCGCCAATCAGCAGCAGGATCTGGCGTTGCTCTCCGCCTGCCTGGTCGGAGCCTGCATCGGGTTCCTCTGGTACAACGCCTTCCCGGCCTCGATCTTCATGGGGGACACCGGCTCGCTCGGGCTCGGCGGCGCGATCGCCGCACTGGCGGTGATGACCCAGACGGAGGTGCTGCTGCTGATCATCGGCGGCATCTTCGTGATCGAGGCGCTCTCGGTCGCGATCCAGGTCTTCTCCTTCAAAACCTTCCGCCGCCGGGTCTTCCTGATGGCGCCGCTGCATCACCACTTCGAGATGATGGCCTGGTCGGAGACGAAGATCATGCTCCGCTTCTGGATCATCGCCGCGGTCTGCTCGGGAATCGGCTTCACGCTTTACCAGCAGTCGATCGGCCGCTGAGCGCCCCGAGCCTCGGTCTCAGGTCGTACCGAGAATTCGTCGGCCGACCGTCCAGCTCTGTGACCGATCAGTTTGTTTATTCCTTGACGGGACACCGAGGTTCTTATAGGTTTCAACCTCCGGTGAGACGGAACCCACCGGTAGGGAGGAGGCGAACCACTTACACGCCTCCGGGGGTAAAGGGCCGGCGTTCTCGCCATCTGCGCCGGCCGCGCCAGGGTCGGGGGGCCTTGCGCGAAGCAAGATCGGCGGGGATGCTGGGGGTGGCCGGGGGGCCCGCCCCCAGCGTTATCTCATACAGGGACCGGGGTGGCGGGGGCGAAGGAGGGCTATGTGAAGGTGCCGCCGCCGAAGGAGGTCCGCCCGCCGCTGCCGCGAGGGCCGTTCCTGGTGGTCGGGCTGGCGCGCTCGGGACAGGCGGCGGCGCGGCTCCTGACCGAGCGCGGGGAGGCGGTGCGGGCGGTCGATTCCGCCCACCCCGAGGGCGCGGCAGGGTTGTCGGCCCTCGGCGTCGAAGTCCACCTGGATACGGATGGACTGGCACAGCTCGAGGGCATGCACACCGTCGTCAAGAGCCCGGGGGTTCCCCGGGCGGCGGCGGTGATCGCGGCGGCTCTGGAGCGGGGGATCGAGGTGACGGGCGAGCTCGAGCTGGCCTGGCGGGCGCTGCCCAACCGCACCGTCGCCGTCACCGGGACCAACGGCAAGACGACGACGGTCGAGCTGCTCGGCCATCTCTACCGCTCCGCCGGCGAGCCGGTCGCGGTCGCCGGCAACGTCGGCACGCCGCTCGCCAGCCTGGTCGGGACGGTCGAGCCGGACGCGACCGTCGTCTGCGAGGCCTCGAGCTTCCAGCTCGAGGACACCGACCTCTTCGCCCCGGAGTGTGCCGTCTTCCTCAACCTCGCCCCCGACCACCTCGATCGCCATCGCACTCTCGAGGCCTACCTCGCCGCCAAGCTGCGGATCTTCGCCAACCAGGGCAACGATGACGTCGCCGTCTTCAACGAAGACGAGTCGGCCCTGGCCGGGGTCGACCTCGGCGGCTGCGCGCGGCGGGTCGGCTTCTGCGTCGGTGCCGGCCCCGACTGCGAGGTCTCGTTGGCCGAGGGGACGATCTTCTACGACGGCGAGGCGCTGCTGCCGGTCTCCGAGCTCGGTCTGTTCGGCGAGCACAACGTCGCCAACGCGATGGCGGCGGCGGCGGCGGCGCTGTCGATGGGGATCGACCGCGAGGCGGTGCGCGAGGGGCTGCGGAGCTTCGCCGGCGTGCCGCACCGGCTCGAGCCGGTGGCCGAGATCGGCGGGGTGCGCTTCGTCAACGACTCGAAGGCGACCAACGTCGCCTCGGCGAGCGTCGGCCTGCGCGCCTTCGAGGGCGGCGTCCACGCGATCCTCGGCGGCAGCGACAAGGACGAGCCGTTCGCGCCGCTGCTCGAGCCGCTGCGCGAGTCCGCGATTGCCGCCTACCTGGTCGGCGCCACCGCCAAGCGGATGGCGCTGGAGCTGGCGCCGGCGGTCGCGGAGGGGATCCCGCTGTACCGCTGCGCCGACCTCGAGGACGCGGTCCGCCGCGCCGCCGCGGCGGCGAAGCCGGGCGAGGTCGTGCTGCTCTCGCCCGCCTGCGCCAGCTTCGACGCCTTCCCCGGCTTCGAAGCGCGCGGCGAGCGCTTCCGCGAGATCGTCGAGGGGCTGCGGTGAGCAGCGACGCGCTCGGCCTCGGCCTCGGCCGCTTCGGCTTCGGAGCCGGCGGAGCCTCGAAGTCGAAGGGAAGGAAGGCGAAGCCGAAGCGGCGCGCCCGCGGCAAAGCCAACTCGACCGAGTACAACATGCTGCTGACCGCGACCCTGTGCCTGCTGGCGTTCGGTGCGGTGATGGTCTTCTCCGCTTCCTCGACCACCCGCATCCTCCAGAACGGTGGCCTCTCCGACAGCGCCTACTACCTGAAGCGCACGCTGATCGTTGGCGCGATCGGGCTGGGGATGATGCACGTCGTCGCCCGCCGCGGCCTCTCGGCGATCCGCAGCGCGACGCCGCTCCTGCTCGGCGGCTCGATCTTCCTCCTGGTCGCGGTGCTCGGGGTCGGCTCCAACGTCAACGGCGCCACCCGCTGGATCGGTGGCGGCTCGCTGCAGATCCAGCCCTCCGAGCTCGCCAAGGTGGCGCTGATCCTCTACGCCGCCGACGTCTTCGCCCGCAAGCCGAAGCGGGCCCGCTCGCTGGAGGGGATGATGCCGGTGCTGCTGGTCACCGGCGCCTCCTGCCTGCTGATCCTGGTCGAGCCCGACATGGGGACGGCGATGGTGGTCGCGCTGGGGGTCGGGGCGACGCTGATCGCCGCCGGCGCTCGGCCCCGCGACCTCGGCAAGATCGCACTGGCGATCGGGGCTTGCGCGCTGCTGATGACGATCGTCGAGCCCTACCGGATGGCGCGGCTGACCGGCTTCCTCAACCCCGGCGCTTCGGCCGAAGGGGCTGGATTCCAGGCGGCGCAGGCGAAGATCGCGCTCGGCCACGGCGGCCTCTTCGGGGTCGGGATCGGCAACGGGACCGCCAAGGCCTTCTACCTGCCCGAGGCCCACACCGACATGATCTCGGCGGTGATCGGCGAGGAGCTGGGGATGGCCGGGATCGTCGGCGTCCTCGGCCTCTTCGCGGTGCTCGGCTACGCCGGCCTCAAAGTCGCGCAGAAAGCGAAGGACAACTACTCGAAGCTGCTCGTCGCCGGTCTCACTTCCCTGATCCTGATCCAGGCGTCGATCAACCTCTGTGCGGTGATGGGGCTGGCGCCGCTGACCGGCGTGCCGCTGCCCTTCGTCTCCTACGGCAACAGCAGCCTGCTGGCGACGCTGTTCGCGGTCGGGTTGATCCTCAACGTCGCCCGCGGCGGCCGGGCGAGCGGGGCGCGCGGCTCCGGGACGGCTGGCGGCGCTGGCAAACTGCGCCTCGTCGACGGGGGGCGCGCGAGCGCCCGCGAAAGGAGCCGAGCTAGCGGTGGCAGAAGTGCAGCCAAGGGTCGTGGTGGCGGCGGGGGGAACCGCGGGGCACGTCGTGCCCGCAATGGCGGTCGCCGAAGAGCTTCGGGCTAGCGGCGCCGCCGTCTCCTGGCTCGGGACCCGCGAGCG
Source organism: Solirubrobacterales bacterium (assembly GCA_036489595.1). Lineage (GTDB taxonomy): Bacteria > Actinomycetota > Thermoleophilia > Solirubrobacterales > 70-9 > VAYN01. Next base: position 2,469 of record DASXFL010000124.1, on the reverse strand, counting down.
GATCGAGGCCGAGCTGGTGCCGGCGGCCGGGTTCGAGATCGACTTCGTGCGGGTTCGCGGGATCGACCGCCGCAACCCGCTGCGGGCGGCGCGGGCGGGGCTCGAGGCGCTACGCGCTGTCGGCACCGCGCGTTCCGCCCTGCGGACGCGCGGTGCCGATGTGGTCTTGGGCGGCGGCGGCTACGTCGCGGGCCCCGCCGGCCTGGCTGCGGTGCTGAGCCGGACGCCGCTGGTCTTGACCGAGGCCGACAGCCACCTCGGGCTCGCCAACCGGCTGCTGGCCGGGCGGGCGCGGCGGGTCTGCCTGGCGTTCCCGATCGCCGGGCGGGAGGGGGAGCGCTACCTGGTGACCGGGCGGCCGGTGCCGGCGGCGGTGCTGGCGGCGGATCGGGGGGCGGCGCGGGCGCGGTTCGGGATCGACGCCGGGGCCAGAACGGTGCTGGTGATGGGCGGCAGCCAGGGCGCCCGCTCGCTCAACTTCGCCGCGATCGAGGCCTTCGCCGAGAGCGCGTGGGCGGCCGGGCGCGAGCTCGACGTCCTACAGCTGGCCGGCCGCCGCGACTACCCGCAACTGCGCGAGCGCCTCGAGGCGGCGCCGCACCCGGACCGCTACACGCTGCTCGAGTACGAGCGGAGCCTCGGCGACGTGCTCGCCGCTGCCGACCTCGTCGTCACCCGTTCCGGTGGCTCGGTCTTCGAGCTGACCGCGGCGGGGCGGCCCTCGATCCTGGTTCCATTCCCGCACGCCACCGCCGACCACCAGACCGAGAACGCCCGCTGGCTCGAGCGAGCCGGGGCGGCGATCGTGATCGCCGACGCCGAGCTGACTCCGGCGCGGCTGGCCGAGGAGGTCGGGGCGCTGCTCGGCGACGAGGCGCGGCTCGGCGAGATGGCGGCGTCTGCGGCCGCGATGGCGAAACCCGACGCGGCGAAACGGATCGCCGCCGAGGTCCTGGCGGCCGCCCGTTCGTCGCTTGTTGCCCATATGACAACAAGTGACGAACGCGCTGGAGGTGGAGCGGGTGGCTAACGGCTGGAGCGGGCGGCGGCTGCACTTCATCGGCGTCGGCGGGGCCGGGATGAGCGGGCTGGCGCTGGTCTGTGCCCGGCTCGGCGCAAAGGTCAGCGGATCGGATCGCAGCGAGTCCTCTTATCTGGAGCGCCTGCGAGCCGCCGGGCTCGAGGTTGTGGTCGGCCACGACGCTGCCAACCTGCCCGAGGGCGCCGAGGTCGTCGTCTCGACCGCGATCGCCGCCGGAAATCCGGAATTGGCGGCGGCCGTGGAGCGCGGGATCGAGCCGATCCACCGCGGCGCCCTGCTGGCCGCGCTCTGCGCCGAGAAGCGGCTGATCGCAGTCGCCGGCACCCACGGCAAGACGACGACGACGGCGATGATCGCGACGGCGCTGCGGGCGACCGGGGCCGACCCGGCCTTCTTCGTCGGCGGCGAGGTCCCGGGGCTGGGAGAGGATGGCGGCGCCGCCAACGCCGGCTGGGGCGAGGGCGAGTGGGTCGTCGCCGAGGCCGACGAGAGCGACGCCAGCTTCCTCGAGCTGCGACCGGAGGTTGCCGTCGTCACCAACCTCGAGATGGATCATCACAGTCGCTGGGGCTCGCTGGCCGAGCTGCACGAGGCCTTCGGCCGCTTCCTCGCGCCCGCCGCCGGCGCGGCGCTGCCGGCCGACGGCTCGCTCGACTCGCTTGCCGTCCAGCCCGGCCCTCAGATCCTCGGCTTCGACGCCGAGGCGCCGGGCCCGGCCGAGCTTGCGCTCGCCGTGCCCGGACGCCACAACCTGCTCAACGCCCGGGCGGCGCTCGCCGCGATCGAGCTCGCCGGGCTCGACGCCGAGGGACCGGCGGCGGCGCTGGGGGGCTTCCCCGGCGTCCGCCGCCGGCTCGAGCTGAAGGGCCGGCGGGGCGGGGTCCTCATATATGACGACTACGCCCACCACCCGACCGAGGTCCGGGCCGCGCTCGAGGCCCTGCGCGAGCTCGGTCCACCTCGCCTGATCGCCGTCTTCCAGCCCCACCTCTACTCCCGCACCAAAGCCTTCGCCACCGCCTTCGGGTCGGCGCTGGCGCTGGCCGACGAGGTCGCGGTCCTCGAGGTCTATCCCGCCCGCGAGCAGCCGGTCGGCGAGCTGGCCGGGGTCAGCGGCCTCGACGTCGCCCGTGCCGCCGCCGACCGAGCCGGCGGCCGGCCGGTCTGGTGGCTGCCCGATGCCGGCGGCGCCGAGCGGGCGCTGGCCGAGCGCCTCGACCGCGCCGAGCGCTTCGGCGAGGGATCGGTGCTGGTGACGATCGGCGCCGGGGACGTCTTCCGGCTCGGCGAGGCGCTGGCGGCCGAGGGCGGCTCGTGAGCGCCACACCGCCGCCCGGGGTCGAGCGCGATTACCTGCTCGCCCGCCTGACCACGGTCCGCACCGGCGGCCCCGCCGACTGGTTCGCGCGGCCGGTGGAGGTGGAGAG
>DASXFL010000015.1:0-8781 GCA_036489595.1 Solirubrobacterales bacterium | reverse complement strand
ATCACCCTGATGCGCGGCCCCCTCCCCGTCTACATCGAGGACCCGGTGCGGCGGCTGCGGGCGATCAGCGACGCGATGGCCGGGCTGAAGCGCTCCAAACAGGCGCTCGGCGCCGAAGTCATCTCCCGCTTCAACGACTTCGCCCCGCCGACGCTGCTGGCCCAGGCCTCGCGGATCAACTTCTCGACCCGGCTCTTCAACCTGATCGTCACCAACGTGCCGGGGCCGCAGCTGCCCCTCTACGTGCTCGGGCGGGAGCTGCAGCAGGTCTACCCGGTCGCCTTCCTGCCCGAGAACTTCGGCCTCGCGATAGCGATCATGAGCTACAACGGCAAGGTCGGCTTCGGCCTGCTCGCCGACTACGACTCGATGGAGGACGTGGCGGCGATCGCCGACGGGATCAACGAAGAGCTGGCCGAGCTCGAGGCTGCGGCCGGGACCGCGGCAGCCGCGGCCTAGCTGTTCCTTTCGTCCGTCCCGCGAGCATGAGGAACAGCCCAAGGCCGGCAGCCAGGCCTGGCTAGGCTAGACCGATGTGGTTCCTGGTCCTCCTGTTCATCGTCCTTCCGATCGCCGAGATCTACGTGATCATCCAGGTCGGCGAGCTGATCGGCGTCTGGCCGACGGTGGCGCTGCTGGTCCTTGACGCGGTCGGGGGCTCGATGCTCCTGAAGCACCAAGGCCGCGGCGCCTGGCGCCGCTTCAACGAAGCGCTCGCCCAGCGCCGCTTCCCGGGCCGCGAGGTGGTCGACGGGGTGCTGATCGTGATCGGCGGCACCCTGCTGGTGACGCCCGGCTTCATCACCGACATCTTCGGCCTCTTCTTCCTGCTGCCGCCGACCCGGGCGATGTCGCGGGCGCTGCTGCGCCGCTTCACGGTCGGACGAGTCGCGGTAGTCGGCGGCTCCGCGAGCGGTGGCGCCTTCGGCGGCTGGGGCCCGTTCGGCGGCGGCGGTCAGGGCCCCCGGCCCGGCGGCCGCCCGACGCCCGACTACGACTTCGACGCCACCGCCGAAGAGGTGCCGAGCAACGGCAACGGCTCGCACGAGCTGCCGCGCCGCGAGGAGAGCTAGCTCTCTAGGCCCAGGGATCGGGCCGGTCTGCAACATGACCCCACAGCATCCACGGCGCATGCGCAGATCCCTCACCGCCCCTCGCATCACCGCGGGGGTATCTCCTACCGCTGGACGAGATTCCGGGTGGTGGGGCGGTCAGGAGGCGGGGAGGACGCGGATCGGGTCGCCGGCGAGGAAGGCGGCGACGTCCTCGATCGCCTCGCCGTAGAAGGCGTCGTAGGTCCGGCTCGAGACGTAGCCGAGGTGGGGCGTGAGAACGGTACGCGGCGCCTGGCGGAGGGGGTCGTCGGGAGGCAGCGGCTCGTCGTCGTAGACGTCGAGGGCGGCGCCGCCGATGCGCTGGTTCCAGAGAGCGTCGAGGAGGGCGGCGGTGTCGACGATCGGGCCGCGGGAGGTGTTGACGAGGAGGGCGGTCCGCTTCATCAGCGCCAGCTCGGGGGCGCCGACCAGGCCACGGCTGCGCTTGCCGAGCTTGTAGTGGACGCTGACGACGTCGGAGCGGCGGAACAACTCGTCCTTGGAGACCGCCCGGGCGCCGCCGTCGGACGCTGCCTCGGGATCGAGGTTGAGGCTCCAGGCGATCGTCTCCATCCCAAACGCCCTGGCGATCGGGACCATGCCGCGACCGAGGCGGCCGAGGCCGACCAGGCCAAGCGTCGCCCCCTGGAGGTCGACGCCGACCGTGGTCTGCCAGCCGCCGTTCCGCACGTTGGCGTCCTCGGTCGGGATCGAGCGGGCCCAGCCGAGGATCAGCGCCCAAGCGTGCTCGACGGTGGCGTTGCCGGCGCCGCCGGTGCCGCAGACGGTGATCCCGTTGCGCGCAGCCGCCTCGACGTCGATCGCCGCGTTCCCCATCCCGGTGGTGACGAGGAGGCGGAGGTCGGTGAGCCGCCCGAGCCGCTCGGCCGGGAAGGCGGTGCGCTCGCGCATCGCGACGACGATCTCGGCGCCGGCGAGCGCCGCCAGCAGCTCCTCGTCGCCTGCCAGGTGCTGGCGCTCGACCCGCACCTCGCAGTCGTCCGGCAGGCTGCTCCAGTCGCCGTGCTCCAGGGCCACCCCCTGGTAGTCGTCGAGGACGACGATCCGCATCGGCTCGGCCAGCTCGCGAAGCTCAGAAGCCGAGCGCGAACTTGGCGTCGTCGGTCATCATTTCCGGGCTCCAAGCCGGGTCGAAGACCATCTTCGGATGCACTGAGGAGACGCCCGGAAGGTCCCCGACGAACTCCTTCATCTGCTCGGAAACCTGGGGTCCGATCGGGCAGGCGGGGGTCGTCAGGGTGAAGGTGACGTAGACCTCCTCGTTCTCGATCGCGACGTCGTAGACGAGGCCGAGCGAGACGAAGTCGAGGCCGAGCTCAGGGTCGATGACCTCCTCGAGCGCCTCGTAGACGTCTTCCTCGGTCGGCCCTTCCGAGGGCGCTGCGAGCGGCGCGGGCTCGGCCTCGGGAGTCGGCTGGGGCTGGTTCTGGGGGGCCGCCTCGGCGGCGGCTGGCTGCTCGTCTGGCATGCCTGAATGGTAGCCGGGCGGGATGCTCCGCCCCGCCCGCTCAGCCGGGAGGCAGCGGCTCGGCCGGCGGGCCGGCGGCGGGCGGGCACAGCTCGAGCTGCCACCAGCCGACGTCCTGCCAGGCGCCCTGCTTCCAGCCGATCTCGCCGTAGACGCCGACCGGGCGGAAGCCGAGCGCCTCGTGGAGGCCGACGCTGGCGGGGTTCGGCAGGGTGATCCCGGCGCAGGCCATCCGCAGGCCCTGGCGGCGCAGGCGCGCGAACAGCTCCTCGTAGAGGGCGCGGCCGCGCCCCCGGCCGCGCTCAGCGGCAGCGACGTAGACCGAGACGGCGGTGCTCCAGCGGTAGGCCGGGCGCTCGTTGAAGCTGCAGGCGTAGGCGTAGCCGACCACCTTTCCGCCGCGCTCGGCGACGAGCCAGGGGTGGGTCCGCTGGTAGCGGCGCATGCGCTCGGCGATCTCCTCCGGCGCCGGCGCGCGCAGCTCGAACGAGATCGCGCCGTCCTCAACCGCCGGAGCGTAGATCGCCGCGCAGGCGGCGGCGTCGCGGACCGGATCGGCGTCGCGGATCGTCAGCTCGGGGGTCTCGGGGCGGCTCATCCGCGGCCGGGACAATAGGCTGCGCGGTCGATGGCGGCGGACGAGGCGCGAGCGACGGTGGTGCGACGATCGATCGGAATCGTCTTCTCCGACGGCGGCCTGCTGGCGCTGACCTCGACCCTTCCCGGCGGCCACGGCAGCCACGGCGACGAGGTGGTGGCCGCCGTCCTCTGCGACCCCGACGCCGCCCCGGTCGAGTTCGAGGAGACGCTGCTCTCGACCGAGTACGGCGAGGACGGGGTGCAGCGACGGGCGACGCTCGAGCTCTGGAGCCACCCCGAGGACGGGCGGCCGCTACGCGGGGCCGGGACGCTGATCAGCTCGGTCCGGGTCGAGCGCGAGGGGCTCGACGCGACGATCGCCTTCTTCCGCTGGTCGGTCGAGGGCCGCGAGGGCCTCGGCCACTACGAGGTTGCGCGGACCAGTGCCTGAGGACGGGGCCGGCGGCGACGCGATCGAGGCCGTCGTCTGCGACTTCGGCGGCGTCCTCACCACGCCTCTGTTCGAGGCCTTCGCACAGATCCAGGAGGAGTTCGGGATCGAGTCCAAGGACCTCGGCGCGGCGATGCAAGCGCTGACCGAGCGCGAGGGCGAGAACCCGTTGTTCCCGCTGGAGCGCGGCGAGATCACCGAAGATGCATTCCTCGCCGAGCTCGGGGCGGCGCTGGAAGGGCTGCTCGGCCGCGCGACCCACGTCCACCGCTTCCGGATGGCCTTGTTCGAAGGGCTCGACCCGAATCCGCCGATGATCGAGCTGATGCGCGAGCTACGCCGGCGCGGGCTGCGGATGGCGATGCTGACCAACAACGTGCGCGAGTGGGAGCCGCTGTGGCGGGCGATGCTGCCGGTCGACGAGATCTTCGAAGAGGTGGTCGACTCCGGCTTCGTTGGCTGCCGCAAGCCGGAACGGCGGATCTACGAGATCACCGTCGAGCGGATCAGGGTCCCCTTCGAGCGCTGCCTCTTCGTCGACGACCTCGAGGTCAACGTGGCGGCGGCGGAAGAGCTGGGGATGCGGGGGGTGCGGTTCGTCGACAACGAGCAGGCGATCCCGGAGATCCGCGCCGCCCTCGCCTGACTCCTGTGCAGTTGTCCCCGGTATGCGGGGACAACTGCGCACGGGTGCTGCTCAGGCGGCCGGGTGCTCGCGCCAGCGCCGGGCAAACGGCAGCCGCCAGCTGTTGGGCGCGATCAGGGCGCCGATCTCGGCCGGCCCCCAGGAGCCCTGCGGGTACGGTTTCACGGCCGGCGGGTCGCGCAGCATCGGCTCCGAGATCTCCCACAGCCGCTCGATGTCGCGAGCGGTGGTGAAGAGAGTGCGGTCGCCGACCATCGCGTCGCGCAGCAGCCGCTCATAGGCCTCGAGCGTCTCGCCCCGGTAATCGGTTTCGTCGAGCGAGAACTGCATGCTCGCCTTGTCGAGGACCATCCCCATCCCCGGCCGCTTGCCGTAGAAGGAGAGCGAGACGCGGGAGGATTCGTCGAGGTCGAAGGTGAGGTGGTCGGGGCCGTAGCGGCCGACCCGCGAGTGGGCCGGGAACATGCTCTGAGGCGGCTCGCGGAAGGCGATCGAGATGATCCGGCCGCCTTCGCCCATCCGCTTGCCGGTGCGGAGGTAGAACTTGACCCCGCTCCAACGCCAGTTGTCGATCTCGTTGCGGAGGGCGACGAAGGTCTCGGTACTCGAGCTCCGGACGCCGATCTCGGCCGGGTAGCCCTCGTACTGGCCGCGGACGACCCAGTCGGGGTCGAGCGGGCGGAGGCTGCGGAAGACCTTGTTCTTCTCCTCGGTGATCGGATCCGGGGCCAGCGCCGTCGGTGGCTCCATCGCGACGAAGGCGAGGATCTGGAACAGATGCGTGACGACCATGTCGCGGTAGGCGCCGGTCTGGTCGTAGAAGGCACCGCGCGAGCCGACCCCGAGTGCCTCCGGCACGTCGATCTGGATGTGGTCGATGTGGTCGCGGTTCCAGATCGGCTCGAAGAGGCCGTTAGCGAAGCGCAGGGCGAGGATGTTGAGCGCCGCCTCCTTGCCGAGGAAGTGGTCGATGCGAAACACCTGCTCCTCGCGGAAGACCTGATGGACGAGCTCGTTCAGCCGCTTGGCCGAGGCGAGGTCGGTCCCGAACGGCTTCTCCATGATCACCCGCGCGCCCTCGTTCAGCCCCAGGTCGCCGAGCATGTCGATGACCTCGCCGGCGGCCCTCGGTGGCACGCTGAGGTAGTGCAGGAGGCAGGTCTCCTCCCCCAACTCCTCGCGCGCGGCCGAGAGCATCCCCGGCAGCCGCTCCTTCGCCTCGCCGACCGATACGTAGTGCAGCCGCTTCGAGAACTCGGCCCATTCGTCCTCGTCGAAGTTGTGGTGGCCGTACTGCCTGCAGGCCTCGCCCGCCAGCTCGCGGAACCCGTCGTCGCCGAGCTCCTCGAGCGAGATCCCGATCACCCGGAACTGCGGCATCAGCTGCGCCTGGAACAGGTGCAGCAGCCCCGGCAGCAGCTTGCGCCGCGCCAGGTCCCCGGTAGCGCCGAAGATCAACAGCACGTGGGGCGACAGGGCCGGCGCCACCGTGCCGACGACTTCGGTCGGCTCAGCCCCCGGATAGGCGACCGACGGCGCCCCCATCTGCGTCTCCGAAGCCACGCTCCGAGACTAGCTACCCACCCCGGCGACCTTTGCGCGATCGCCTGATGAAGCGGCTAGTTGTCGGAGCCGGCGCGGTCCCAGACGTAGAGCTCGACCGCCTCGACGGCGAGCTGCATCAGGCGCGGCGGGCTGAGGAGGCCGAGAACGAGCTCGAGGGCGTCCTCCTCGGTGACTCCGGAGTCGACGGCCTCCTCGCCGCGGAAGCCGGCGGCGAGCTTGAGGGCCTCGCGGCGGTTCTCGCCGAGCGAGCCGAAGGCGCCCATCAGGAAGTCGCGGTTGGGGATCGGCGTGCCGACCTCGAGTGAGCCGTGCCAGGCGGCGAGCATCGAGAGGTCGTGTTCGTCGAGCTCGGCGATCGCCTTCGCGTAGTGGAGCTCGAGCTCGGAGTCCGGGATCTCGTCGACCCAGGCGCGGACGGCCTCGCCGAGCAGCTGGCGGCGGGCCTCGCGGCCGATCGAGTCACCGATCGCGCGGATCGCGTCGGCTGGGTCTACGAAGCAGAGGGACATGGGGTGATGCGAAAGGTAGAGGGGATGGTAGACGGCAAAACCGGGCGCCAGAGCCGCAGTTTGCGGCAGCTCCGGCGCGCCGCGGACGCGCATATGGTGAAGCCGTGCCACTGCAGCTGATCCACGGACCGCCGAACTCGGGCAAGCGGGGAGTGGTCCTGCGCGAGCTCGCCGCCGCACTCGACCGCGAGCCGATCCTGGTGTTGCCGAACGCCGACGACGTCTTCTCCTTCGAGCGCGAGCTGAGCGCCGGCGGCGCCGCCCTCGGCGGCTCGGCGATGACCTTCGGCGCCCTCTTCCGCACCGTCGCCGCCGCCGCCGGCTCGCCCCCCGGCGCCGAGCTGACCGCCGCCCAGCGGCTGCGGGTGGTCGAGGCGGCGACGGCGGAGCGGCTGCCCCGGCTCGGACCGCTGCGACGCTCCGCCGCGCGACCGGGGTTCGCCGCCGCGGCCGAGCGGCTGCTCGGCGAGCTGCAGGCGGCCGCGATCGAGCCGGAGGCGGTCGAGGCGAGCGCCGCGACGCTCGAGGGCAGCGCCTATCTGGCCGACGTCGCCGCGATCTACAGCGCCTACGCGATGGCGCGCGAGCGGCTCGGCCGGGTCGACTCGCACGCAATCGCCCGGGCCGCGGTGGCGGCGCTCCGCGCCGACCCCTCGTTCTGGCGGCGGCCGGTCTTCCTATATGGGCTCGACGACCTCACCCCGAACCAGTTCGACCTCCTGGCGGCGCTGGCGGCGACGGCCGAGGTGACGATCGCGGTCCCCTTCGAGGAGGGGATGCCCGTCGTCGGCGGCGGTGCCCGGGCCGGGCTGATCGAGCAGCTGCGCGCCGCCGTCCCCGGCCTCGCCGAAGTGGAGTGCAGGCCAGACCCGGCCAACACCGAGTCGCACCTGCTCTACGCGCTGGCCCGCGGCTTCGGGTTGCCGGGCGCGCCGGCGACCGAGCCTGACCCGAGCCTGACCCTGCTGCGCTCGGCCGGGGCCCGCGGCGAGGCAGAGGCGATCGCCGCCGCGGTTTCGCGGCTGCTCCACGGCGGCGCCGAGGCGGCCGAGGTCGCGGTAGTCCTGCGCGATCCCGGCCGCCGCGGCCGCGCCGTCCAGGCGGCGCTGGAGGCGAACGGGATCGCGACCGCGCTCGAGGCCGAGCTGCCGGTCGCCGGCACCGCGGTCGGCGGCGCCCTCGTCGCCCTGCTCGAGGCCGAGCTCGGCAGCCGCCGCGCCGCCGACCTGCTGCGCTACCTGCGCGGCCCGTCCGGCTTCAGCCCCGGTCGGGTCGACTGGCTCGAGCGGCGGCTGCGTCGGCGGCGGGTCGAAAGCGTCGAGGAGGCGCTGCTGCTCTGGCACGGCGAGGAGGGAGAGCCGCCGCGCGACCTGCTGCGCCTGCGCGAGGCCGCGGCGCGATCGCCGGCCGCGCTGGCGGCGCAGGTCGGGCGCCTCGCCGCGATCATGGCCTCCCGCCCCCACCGCGACGAGGGCGACGGCCCGCGGCTCGGACCGGGCGACGGCCTCGAGCTGCGTGCCGCCGGCGCGATCGCCGCGGCGCTCGGCGAGCTCGCCGAGCTCGGCCCGCTGGCACCGCCGCCCGAGGAGCTGGCGGCAACCGTCGCCGGGCTCCGCTTCCGCGCCTGGAGCGGCCCGGTCGAGGGCCGGGTGCGGATCGCCAGCCCCTATCGCCTCCGCGCCGGCCGCTTCGACCACGTCCTCGTCGGCTCCCTGCAGGACGGCGAGTTCCCGCGCCGCGACCGCGGCTCCGATCCCTTCCTCTCCGAGGCCCAGCGCGAATCGCTCGGCCTCGACCCGCGCCGCGACCGCGAAGCCGAGGAGCGCTACCTGTTCCAGGCCTGCCTGGCGCTGCCGCGGCGCTCGCTCCACCTCTCTTACCGTGACAGCGACGAGAACGGCGCGGCCGAGGCGCGATCCCCTTATCTAGACGCGGTGCGGGCGCTGCTGGCACCGCCTCCCGAGGGGGCCGAGCCGGACCCGGTCGAGGAGGCGATCACGCTCGGCCGCGACCTCGCGCGGGTGGTCGAGCCGCTGGCTGAGGCGCCCTCCGAGGGGGCGCTCGCCCGCGCCCTCGCCGCCCACGGGCCGAGCGCCGAGGTCGCCAGGCTGCTCGGCGACGCAGGGGTGGGCGGCGAGCGCGCCGCCCGGCTCGAGCGCCGCCTCGACGCCGCCCGCCGCGCCGAGGCCGCCGCCCGCGCCCCCGGCCCGCTCACCAACCCCGCAGTGCTCGCCTCCCTCGCCGCGGTCGAGGCCTACGGCGGCACCACCCTGGAGGGCTTCGACGAATGCTCCTACCGCTGGTTTGCCGGACATGAGCTCGACCCGCAGCCGCTCGACCCGGTCCCCGACCCGCTCGTCCAGGGCGGCCTCTTCCACTCGGTCGTCGAGCGCCTTTATGGCGAGCGTCCCGGCGGCGACGCGCTCCCCCGTCCCGGCTCCCTCCCC
>DASXFL010000169.1:0-3226 GCA_036489595.1 Solirubrobacterales bacterium | reverse complement strand
TCATCGTTTCTTCCATCCTCACCACGGTGGTGATCTGCATCGAGGCGCCGGCGGCGAGTTCGCCGATCGGGCAGAAGAGGAGCGATTCGCTCGAGTGCACGTGGTTGCAGGTGCCCTGGCTGGGGGTTGCCGAGACGTAGGGGTTTTCGGTGATCACGTCGCCGCCGCCGAGCCCGCCCATCTCGACCCCGATTCCGGCCGGCGCCGCTTCGGTTCCCTCGTTCCTGACGGTGACGGTGATCGTCACCGTGTCGCCCTTGTCGACGACGGTCGAGGACGCCGACTGTTCGATCGCCAGATCGCGCGACGCCTGCGCCGCCGCCGCGCCGACCCCGAGCCAGACGGCGGCGACGAGAAGGAAGGCGAGTGCGGCGCGTTTCATAGACGAGGCCCTAGCAGGCGAGTAGAGCCGAGCGCCCGGCCGCTGTCAAGTATCAGCTCATGGGCGAGGCGGCCAGGGGGAAGCTGCGGCGGGCTCTGCCGTGCTCGGGCCCGGTCCGCCAGCGCAGCGTCACCGAGACCGTGGCGGCGGTCGAGGAGGAGCGTTGGCTCGCCGGCATCTGGACGACGATCGGCGCGCTCACCCCCGGCCTGATCCTAATCGGGCGAGCGCCAGCCGCCCGTCCACCGGCGCGGCCTTCGATCACCACCACGCAGGTCTGGGCGGATTCGCAGCGGGCACGCCCGATCGTCACCCGGCCGTTCGTGGCGGGGCGGGGGTGCCGGGCGAAGCTGAAGACGACGCGACCGCTGAAGGCCGGCGGAGCGTCGCTGCGCGCATCCGCTTCGGCTGGTGCCCGCGCTTCGCCGCTGAGGCGAGCGACGATCGCGCCGGCGGCCCCGCGGAACCGCAGGGTCGCCGCCCTGGCGCCGGTCGATTCGGGCTCGAAGCGGACCGAGACTGCGCAGGCTTCGCCCGCGCCGAGCACGGCTTCGGTGCATTCGTCGGAGCGAATCGCGAATTCGCCGCGGTCGGCGCCGGCGAGGGTCGCCGAGTCGACTTCGTAGGGGTCGGCCGACTCGTTGCGCAGCTCGAAGGTCTGGGTCGGCCCGAGGCTGCCGGCGGCGACCGCGCCGAAGTCGTGGGAGCTGGGCGAGAGGCTCAGCTGCGGCTCTATGCCGGTGCCTTCGAGCGGCACCTGCAGGCCGCCTTCGCCGTTGCCGAAGAAGGTTGCCGTCGCCGCCTTGGCGCCGGCGCTCGTCGGTTCGAAGCGAATCCTCGCGGTGCACGATTCTCCCGCTTCGAAGATTCGCGGATGGCCGGTGAAGAGGTTGCTGGTGCAGCTCTCTTCGAGCAGGTGGAAGCTCGAGACGTCACCGCCGGAGACGATCGCGATGTAGAAGCCGACCGGCAGGTTGCCGGTGTTGGTCAGGGTCACTTCGCGGGTCTGACTGGCGCCGACCGAGACCGGCCCGAAGGCGAGCGGGGCGGGGGAGGCGGTGATCTGGGGCCGTTCGGCACTCGCGGTCAGCGGCGCTTCGAAGCTGGCGCCGGCGTTGGCGGTGGGGACCCGGACGGCGGCGGAGAAGCTGCCTTCCCCGTTGTCGTTGAACTGGACCTGGATCGAGCAGGTCGCGCCCGGGGACAGCATCGTCCCCGAGCAGCTGTTGCCGGCGACCCAGAATTCGTTCGCGTCCGGGCCGGTGATTTCGGGATTGGCGAGCTGGACCGCGGCGGCGCCGGTGTTGCGCAAAGTCAGCGACGTCTGGGGGCCGCCGGAGTGCGTTTCGACCAGGCCGAAGTCGTAGCTCGACGGTTCGAAGGTCAGTTCGGGCACCGCGCCCTGGCCGCTCAGTTCGGTGTAGAGCACCGGCGCGACGGCGTCGGAGGAGATCGCGAGGACGGCTTCGCGAGGTCCGATTCCGCTCGGCTCGAAAGCGACGGTGAGGCTGCAGGACTGGCCCGGTTCGAGCTGCAGGTCGCACCCGGGGCCTTCGAGGGCGTAGTCGCCGGCGTCGAGCCCTTCGATCTTGGCGTCGCTGATCGTCAGCCCGGTTTCGCTTTCGTTCCTCAGTGCGATCTGCTCGGTCGCCTTTTCGCCGACGGTGGTGGTCGGGAAGGCCGCCGCGGCGGGGACGGTGAGGACCTTGGTGACGCCAGTGCCGGCCAGCGGCACGAGGATCGCCGGTTCGCCTTCGACTTCGATCCTCAGGATCGCGGCCTTGGCGCCGCTCGACTGTGGCGCGAAGGCGACTTCGACCTGGCAGCTGCTGCCCTGCCCGATCGTCGCCCCGGCGCAGCTTTCGCCACTGACGACGAAGTCGCCGGCGTCTGAGCCGGCGATCGCGACCGCCGTCACCTGCCCGGTGCCCGGGTCCGGGTTGGCGACGGCCACGGTCTGCGAGCCGCTGGTGGCGCCGACGACCCCCTGGAAGAAGTCCAGCGAGGTCGGGCTGGGGGATAGCGGCGTCGCCGCGGCAAGGCCGGGGAGAAGGGCGCAGGCGGCGACCGCAAGGGCCGTGGCGAGGACGAGGCGACGGATTGGGGCGAGATCCTTGTTCATTGGCTCGTCTTCGACGCCGCCACGAACGGGCGCTGAGAAACGGGCGATAGCTTGCACCGGAAGTAAACCTAAGTTTCTTAGTAAACTTACCCAACAATGAACGCCGTCGGCGTCCACCAACACCTCCTGACCGAGCCGCTGCTGCCGGCGGCGAGCCGGCGGTCACCGCCCACGCCTACTCGCCGCCGCTGCTGCGGATGGGCAGCTGCTCGATCGAGCCGAGCGGGCAGCTGCGCCGCTTCGCCGTCTCTTAGGAGACCGAGCTGCACCGGCTGGATCCAGCCCCGAGCTGAGCCGCGCTGATCTAGGCTGCGGCGGTGTCCGCCGTGCCGGCGATCGGCGAGCCCGTCGCGGTCGATCCGGTGGGCGCCGGCCCGCGCCGCGACGAGCTGCCGGTCGGAAGGGACGTCGTCTCCTTCCCTGACGGCTGCCTACCGGCAGCCTTCGACCAGTTCTTCGATCGGCTTTTCGCTACCGCCGAAGGCAAGTTCTTCGGCTTCCGCTTGTGAGACTTCTCCGAACGCTTCGGCGACGCACTTGCTGAGGCTTGGCGGGATGCCTTCTTCTTCGCCCAGTTTGACTTCGAACGCCGCCTGCAGCTTGGACGCGTCGAATTCTGAGAAGCGGAGGACTTCGTCGAGCTTCCATTCGCCGCCTTCTTCGACGAGGGCGACTTCGATCCCCTGGCCGTTGAAGGTGCCGCCGGTGAAGGCGACGGCGGC
>DASXFL010000172.1:0-11662 GCA_036489595.1 Solirubrobacterales bacterium | reverse complement strand
AGCTCCGCATACGTCGGAAGGTGTCCGAGCCTGCGAGTCTCGATTGCTAACCGTCGGATTGCATCCTCCTCCTCCACACGGCTCTGCATCTCATTTGGCTCTAGGCCGGCCTCCCGGATCGCATCGCTCCACCTCGCCCAGTAGCGGCCGAGCCAATCCCCCTCACGGATGCCAGTTTCCTTGGAGAACCGACTCCGACCGAGGGGCTCTCCTCCGTTTTCCTTCGCAAGGCGCCTGATCTCGGAAACGATGTGGTCCTTGGGTATCACCACGCACCTCGATGCTAGTTCAGAATCTTCGAGCTAATTCCGCTCGGTCAGCTCGCGCTGATGATCCAGGAGCTGGTCGAGCGGAGGCTTCCAGCCGAACCGCAGGAAGAACTCACGCGCCATCTCTGCCGCCGCGATTCGCCCTTCGCTTATCAGCTTGTCGCGCGGCAACTCGACCTCATGCGAGAACGAATCAACGTGGGACCGCATCGGGACGATGAACTCCGCTCGGTTTTGCTGTCCGACGATGAGCCCGCGATCCTCCAGGGGCTGAAGTGAGGCCGAAACAACCATCTGCTCGTCCCCTGCCGGGCTCAGCGCTAAGCGCGATGCGAGCTCAAATACCTCGGTGAGATAGAAAAGGATCTCCCAGACCTCAATCAACGATTTGAAGTCCTCGCGTACTCGTACAGCCTCGCGCCCGCTTCGCCAGTCGGCCGACACGGAGCGGAGGTGCGCGAATTGCCCGCTCGTAAAAAAGCGCCATGCCTCATAGTGGTCCACGACATCAGCGTCGACGTCTTGGCCAACCCAGTCATTGCCGTGGAGCACTGCGTCCCGACCGTAGTCAACGTAAGGGACGGGCCACCCCCGCATTCTGACCTCGACCGACGGAATCACCTCATCGAGCTGTTCGTACGGCACGCGGTCGGCTACAAAAGTCGCCGGCCTGATAGCAACATCCCAGTGACCGCGCGAACGGACTTTGTCGGTCAGCTCAGTCATCCCAGGCGTCGCGAAATTGCTTTGCGAACTGCTTCCGATCGGCCTCCAGATCACCGGCCGACAAGGCGACGCCAGCCCGCTCTGCGGTCTCGATATAGGCCCGCAATCTCTTCTCCGCGGCTAGGTCGAGGATCTCCCGCATCTCCACTGACGACGCGACCTCCGCGGTCTCAGGCATCTTGCGAGATCGAACATAGAGGGCACCAGTTCGCACCACATCCGGGTATTCGCGTGCGCAGAGATGGGGAATGTCCGCGAACTCGTGGACCTGGATCACGATCACGCTCACCCCATTGGACAGGTCAAGCTGGGCGAGGTCGAAGCGGACAGGTGGATCGCAATAAACGGCCAGGCGCCCCGACACGTCGTCGTAAGCGAGCCACGAGGACAGCTCGTCATGGTCCAGGCCAGGGAGCATGTCCTGGGGACTCTCATCGTCAATCCCGATTACTACGTGACCGCCGTCGCGGAGATTTCCCATGCTGAGCGCCGCGCGGGCTATCTTCGCTAAGAAATGCTTGTCGTCGCTTCGGCCGCGGCCCTTCAGCTCAAATCCACGGCCCTCGTAGCCGGCGCCTAGTGCGCTTTCTAGCTCCTCCCCTGTCAGCACCGGGAGAAGGATAAGGCCATAGCAAGACTGTGTAACGGCGAAGGCGCCCACCCAGATGGGTTAGCGCGGATCTACGGAAACAGTAATCCGAACACATCCCCGCACATAACCCTTGACTTCCCCGGCGCACGGAGTTACGTCCTTGCGCGATGCGCTTCTTCAGTGAATCGATAGCGGCACCAGGGCGGCGAGAGTTCCGGCGCGGTTTCACCTGCGCTGATCGTCGCCTCCTTTCACTTTGCCAATCGCTCGAATCCGAATGGCAAGAGCTTGGTCCGCTCATTCCGCAGCGGTGTGCGAAATCGCGGCCTGCCCGGCGCGCCCGACTCTCTATCCACTCGGTATCTACGCAAAGCCACGGTGGATCGCTCCTCCTTCTCGTTCAGTCGCCTCATGGCTCACGCCGCACCGCCCTCGACGCCCGCTATCGCCTCCGCGCTGGCTACGCAACGCTCCTCCGACTCGCCGGCCGCGATCGCACTAGGCGCGACCGCGATCGCCTCGGCGCTGACGACTCAGCGGCTCCCGGCGACCGCGCTAGCGGTGACCCCACTCAAGCCGCCCTTTGCGCCTACGGCGCCCCGAGCGGCCCGCAGACGGGCCGAGGGCAGCGCTTGCCTGCGGTGGCGATCATCGTCGCGTCGGGAGGGCCGACGGCTTGAGCGGATCGCCATCGTCGACCCGCCGCCGCAACCGCCTACGCTCGCGCGAGCAGGCGCCGCAGCTCTCGGATCTAGATCTGCGCATTCTCTCGCTGCTCGCCCACCACCGAGTGCTGACGCAGAACCAGCTCGCCGCGATCGAGCCGTCGATTCCCGCCCGCACCCTGCGCTACCGCAGCGCCCAGCTTGCGCGGCGCGGGCTCCTCGGCCGTACCCGCCCATACCGCGAACGGGGATCGGCGCCGCACCACCTCTGGCCAACCCGCAAGGGCGAGGCGGTGGCCTGCGGCGGGCCGCCGCCGCGTGGCGGCGAGCGCCACGAGCCAAATCCGCTCTTCCTTGCCCACGCCGCCGGCCTCAGCGAGATCTACGTCGCCCTGGAGACGACGCTGCCGGCCGGCGTCAAGCTGACCCGCTTCGATCGCGAGGCCGAGGCCCGCGAGCCGTTCTCCATCCTGGTGAAACGCGAGCAGCGAACGATCGCCCCCGACGTCTTGATCGAGATCACCGACGTTGACGGCGGACCGCTCGTCGCCTTCATCGAGCTGGACATGGGCACGATGTCGCACCGCCGCCTCAAGCAGAAGGCGGCCGGATACGCCGAGTACGCGAAGGCCGATGCCTGGCGCGAGCGTCACCGCTTCTGCCCCGCCCTCCTCTTCGTCACCACGACCGAGAAGCGCGCCCGCTCCTTCCTCGCGGTGATGCTCAAGGAGCTGGGTCGCGAGGCGCTGCTCCTGACCTGCGCCTGCGACCTGGCGCGGCGGCTCGATCGAATCGCGACCGAGCCTGCATGGCTGCTTGGCGTGGATGAGGGCGAGCGCGCCGTCGACCTCTTGGCGGCGCTGAGCGAGGCCCGCCGCCCCTACGACGAAGAGCGCGAGCGCGTAGCCGCCGAGCGCCGCGAGGACGAGGCCAAGCGCGAGCGCGTTCGCTCTGAGCCCGAGGCGCTGCGCGATCACCTCCGCTACTGGCGCGGGCGATGGGAGATTGGGCGCCTCGGCAACCGTGCGGCGATCGCGATCGAGATCGCGATCAACCAGGACGGCGAGCTGGTCGAGGCCGAGCGGCGGGCGCTGCTCGCGCTCGGCGCCCTGTTCGCCGATCCGCTGCGCCTGCAACTAGCCGAGCGGGATCCGAGCGCCGAGGAGCGCCGCGCCCTCGCCGGGCTCGCTGACCATTACCAGGAGGTGCAGCTTCACCAGATCGGCGATCTCGTGCTGCGCTTCGGCGAAGGCCCGGCGCTGCGCGAGGCGCGCGGGCAGATCGAAGCCAGTCAGCTCCTCCCCGTCGCGGAGGTCTCCGCGCTGGAACGGAAGGGCGCCGACGACGAGCGCTCTCGTGACGAGCAGGAGCGCCTGCGCTCCGACTACCTCGCCTGGCGCGAGGGGCAGGCGCGACGGCTTGCCAAGGCGCAAGGTTTCGCCGCCCGGCTTCGCAAGAAGCCCGAGGACTTCCTCGATGAGATCGACCGCCGCTCGCTGCGCCTATGCCGGAGCTGTTGCGAAATCGCTTATCCCGATCCCGAGCGAGCGCGGGACGAGCGCGCCCGTCGCGACCGCGCCTTCCGCTGCCACTTCTGCGGCGGCTCAGCACTCGCCGAGCTGGACGATGAGGGAGGTGGGCGCTGACCCCGACCGCGACCAGCTCGGTGCGACAGCGCGGCGGCGGCGGTCGCCGCCGCGAGGAGAACCCGGATCGCCTCGGCGTCCGGCCGGCGCGGCTGGTGCGCCGCTCAGGCGAGCAGGCTGACGAGCTGCACGGCGCCCTGCGCACCCTCTACCGGGATTACCTCGCCGCCGGTGGACTTGACTCCTTGCGCCATTCGAGGTGTCGTGGACGTGCGCGAACGACAGACAAGCGACGGAGGCCGCAATGAGGATCGCCACCTACACCCGGATCTCGACCGATGAGGAGCTACAGCCCTACTCGCTTGAGGCGCAGGCAACGCGGCTCGATTCCTACGCCGAGAGCCAAGAGGACTGGCAGATCGTCCGCCGCTTCACCGACCAGGCGTCGGGCGCGATCCTTGAGCGCGACGGCCTCGAACGAGCGCTGCGCGAGGCCGAGGCCGAGCGCTTCGATCTGTTGCTCGTCTATCGGGTCGATCGCCTCTCGCGCTCGGTGCGCGGCCTGGCTCAGATCCTCGCTCGCCTCGATGCCGCGAAGGTACTTTTCCGCTCGGCGACTGAGCCCTTCGACACCGCCTCCTCGGCTGGCCGGATGATGGTGCAGCTCCTCGGCGTATTCGCCGAGTTCGAGCGCTCATCCATCGTCGAGAGGACGATTGCAGGCATGGAGCGAAAGGCGGCGCGAGGCGAGTGGACCGGCGGGTCGGTGCCGTTCGGCTACCGCCTCGACTCCGAGCGACGCTTCCTCGTCCCCGAGCCGAGCGAGGCGCCGGTCGTGCCGCAGATCTTCCGCCGCTACACCCAGCGTCTTGAGGGTTCCTCGGCTCTGGCGACCTGGCTCACCGAGCGCGGCTTGCGCACGCGCAACGGCAACCCCTTCAACGTGCCGGCCGTTCTCAGCATCCTGCGCAACCGCGCCTACGTCGGCGAGATCTTCTTTCGCGGCAGCCACTACCCCGCCCCGCACGAGCCTTTGGTCGACCGTGCGCTCTTCGAGCGCGCGCAGGAGGTCTTGGGCGAGCGGAGCGAGGACGTTTCGCTGCGGCGATCGAACCAGTCCGAATACCTGCTCACCGGATTGGTCAAGTGCGCGCGCTGCGACAAGCGCTACGTTGGCGCCGCAGCGAAGGGCAACGGCGGCCGCTACCGCTACTACGTCTGCTTCTCGCGCCAGCGCTACGGCAAGGCCACCTGCGATGGCGATCGGCTGCCGGCCGACGAACTGGAGGAGGCGGTCCTGGGTCAGTTGCTCTCGGTGCTCGAACGCGAGCCAGTCGTTCGGGAGGCGATCGCCTCGGCCTTCGAGGAGCTTTCGGCCGAAGCGCCGCAGCGCGAGGCCGAGCTGGAGCGGATCGACGCCGAGGCGAAGCGGGTCGGCGAATCGCTCGATCGCTACTTCCGCGCCTTTGAGGAGGGCTCGATGCCCGAGTCGGCCTGCGCGCCGCGGATCGATGAGCTGAGCTGCAAGCTACGCGGCCTCAAGGCGCGACGCGAGGAGCTGGGCGCCGAGGAGCCCGAGGATCATGAGCCGCTGAGCGACGAGGATTTGGAGCTGCTGGTCACCCACGTGCGCGAGGTGATCGAGGGCGGCGACCCGCCGACCCGCAAGGCGCTGCTGCAATCGCTGGTCGAGGAGATCCGGGTCGTCAGCCGTGCGGAGATCTACCCGTCTTTTTCTTTGCCGGCGGTTCGACCACCGTCAGGATCAGTGCCCCCGGCGGGACTCGAACCCGCGCCGCGCGGCTTAAAAGGCCGCCGCTCTAACCAACTGAGCTACAGGGGCAGAGCACCGGATCGCCCATTCCCAAGCGCAAATCCCGGTCCGGACGATTCTAGGGACTCGCCTCTGCTCCGGCGGATCGGGCCTGTGGAACGTCCCCGCGCACGAAGCCCGATCGGGGGTGGCCCGGCGCCGGCAGTAAGTCCCCGCCCTCGACTAGGCTGGCGGCGTCGATGTCCCGGCGCGCAACCAATCGCCTCGTTCGCGACGACGCGACCCGGGGAGCGGTACGAAAGCTCATCCCTAAGCCGGGGCTCGCGGCGATCGTCGTGCTCGTCTTGGCCGTCGTGGCTCCCTCCGCCGTTGCGGGCTCCCGGACCCTCTACGTCGGCGACGGCGTCGCCGGCAGCCCGGGGGAGCTGTGGCAGTTCTCGCTCCGGGCGAGCGGGCTGCCGGTGGTGCTGCCCTCGCCGGCAGTCGTCGCTGGCGAAGACGCCAAGCACATCGCGCTCACCGGCGACGGGCGGTTCGCCTATGCGACCGGTGGTGCCGACGGCCTGGTCTACGCCTACCGGGTGCTTCCAGGGCTCGGCCGGCTGGCGCCGCTCCAGGTCACCCCGCCGAACGCCGGGGTCGGGGCGCACGGCGTCGCCGTCTCCCCTTCCGGCGATGCGGCCTACGTCGCCGCCCAGGGAGCCGGGACCGTCTCCCAGTACGGGATCGACCCGCGGACCGGCGCCCTGAAGCCGCTGCAACCCGCCAGCCTTCCGGCCGGCGCCGGGGCCTCCGGCGTGGCGATCACGCCAGACGGAGGCTCCGCCTACGTCACCAACCTCGAAGCCGACTCGATCAGTCAGTTCGACATCGACCCTGGAACCGGCGCCCTCAGCCCGAAGTCGCCGGCCACCGTACGGGTCCCTGGGCACCCCGGCGGCGTCGGGGTCAGCCCGGACGGGCGCTCGCTCTACGCCGCAACGCTCGCCGGGCGCCTCTACCAGTTCACGATCGCCCCGGGCTCCGGCCAGCTGCTGCCGAAGCGCCCCGTCTCGGTGCCGGTCGAGCTCGGCGCGGCCGGGGTCGCGATCACGCCCAACGGCCGCTTCCTCTACGTACCCAACGCCGGCAAGGACACCGACTCGCAGTTCGCTATCGATCCGCTGAGCGGCGCCCTGACGCCGCTTACCCCGGCCACGGTCGCGGTCGACAGCCAGCCCGAAGGGGTCGCGATGTCGCCCGACGGCCGCAGCCTCTATGTCGAGGCGGAGGCGGCCGGCACGGTCCAGTGGTTCCGGATCGACCCCCACACCGGTCGGCTCCGCGCCGGCGCCCCGCCGCTCGATTCCGGCCCGAGCCCTCACGGGGCGGTGGTCACCCCGGACCAGGGACCGCGCGCCGCCCTGCGCCTCTCCCCTCGCTCCGGCGTCGTCTCGGCCGGGCGGCCGCTGCTGCTCGACGCGCGCGGCTCTCGCGACCCGGACGGCCGGATCGCCCACTACCTGTGGCGCTTCGGCGACGGCAGATCCCTGATCTCCACCCGCCCTGCGCTCCGCCACCGCTACCGGCATCCCGGTCACTACACGGTGCGGGTTCGGGTAACGGACGACGAAGGCTGCTCGGCGCTCCGCATCTACACCGGCCAGACCGTCTCCTGCAACGGCGGCCGACGGGCGATCGCGATGCGCCGGGTCACGGTCCGGTCACCCTGAGAGGGTCAGGAGAGCTCGGGGATGCCCTCGTAGGCGGTGGAGGCCTCGGCGTGGAGGCGGCGGGGGATGCGGCCGGCGCGGCGGGCAGCGGTGCCGGATTCGGCGGCGAGGCGGAGGGCGCGAGCCATCGCCGGGGGGTCCTCGGCGCCGAAGATGGCGCTGGCGGCGAGGACGGCATCGCAGCCGAGCTCCATCGCCAGGGCGACGTCGGAGGCGGTGCCTATTCCCGCGTCGAGGACGACCGGGACCTCGGCGCGCTCGGCGATGATCGCGATGTTGTACGGGTTGCGGATGCCGGCGCCGGAGCCGATCGGGGAGCCGAGGGGCATCACGGCGGCGCAGCCCGCCTCCTCGAGGCGGCGGGCGAGGATCGGGTCGTCGTTGGTGTAGGGGAGGACGGTGAAGCCGCCGGCGACCAGCTGCTCGGCGGCGGCGAGGAGCTCGACCGCGTCCGGGAAGAGGGTGCGGTCGTCGCCGATCACCTCGAGCTTGATCCACTCGGTCTGGAAGGCCTCGCGCGCCAGCTTGGCGGTGCGGACGGCGTCACGAGCGGTGTAGCAACCGGCGGTGTTGGGGAGGACGAAGAGGCCGAGGCGGTCGATCACCTCGAGCACCGAGCCCTCGGCAGCGGGGTCGATGCGGCGCAGAGCGACGGTGACGATCTCAGTCCCGGCGGCGCTCAGCGCCGCTTCCATCTGCTCGAGCGAGCGGAAGCCGCCGGTGCCGGCGATCAGCCGCGAGCTCCACTCGCGGCCGCCGAGCTCCCACGTTTCGGTGCCACCCTGGATCGCCGCCAGCACCTCGACCGCCTGCCCCTCCGCGAGCGCTGTCGTCGCCCACTCGCCGCGGGGGACGACCTCGCCGTCGATCGCCACCGCGACGCCGCGGCCGCCCTCGCCGGCACCGGCCTCGCGCGCGGCGTCGGCCAGCGTCGCCCCGGCCGCCAGCTCGCGCGGCTCCCCGTTCAGCTCGATCCTCATCGCCCGACCCCCGCAGTGTGGTCGTCTTTCGTAACGCCCCCCGTTACAAAGGACGACCACTCGCCGGCGGCGAGGCCGGCGGCGATCGCCTCCGCCGTCAGCGGCGCCAGCAGGATGCCGTTGCGGAAGTGGCCGGTCGCCAGGACCAAGCCCTCGACCGCGCCGGGGCCGATCCGCGGCAGGTTGTCGGGGGTGCCGGGACGGAGGCCGGCGACAGCCCCGGCCAGCTCCATCTCCGCCACCTCGGGCAGCACCCGGTAGGCCTCGCGCAGCAGCTCCAGGGCGCCGCCCGCGGTCACGCTGGTGTCGAAGCCCTGTTCTTCCTGGGTGGCGCCGACGACGAGGCGGCCGTCGCGGCGCGGCACCAGGTAGACGCGCTCGGAGGCGACGATGCCGCGGGCCGGCGGCTCGTGGCCGGGCCGCGTCCGCAGCTCCAGCACCTCGCCCTTGACCGGCCGCACCGGCGGCCGCGCCGCCTCCGGCAGCCACCCGGTCAACCCCGACCAGGCGCCGTTGCAGAGGACGACGGCGTTGGCGCGCAGCTCGGCCTCGCCCTCCTCCCCGCCCGCGGTCCGCACCCCGGCCAGGCGCCTGCCGTCCCAAATCCCGTCGACCACCTCGCGGCCGCTCCGCACCTCGACCCCGCTCGCGCTCAGCGCCGCCAGCAGCGCCAGCGCCAGCGCCCGCGGATCGACCGCCGCCTCGCCCGCCGCGTGCACGCCGCCGTGGAAGGAAGGCGTCAGCCCGGGCTCGAGCTCGCGGCAGGCGCTCGGGCCGAGCCACTCGGCCTCGAGCTCGAGCTCGCGCTGGAGGTCGTGGAGGCGGCGCAGCTGGGCTGCCTCGTCACGGTCGAGGGCGACGTGGAGGGCGCCGCAGCGCTCGTAGCCGGTCTCGACCCCCGCCGAGTGGGCCTCGACCGCGGCCGCGAACTCGGGCCACAGCCGCGCCGAAAGCAGCGACAGCTGCAGCAGCTCGCGCTCGCCGAAGGTCAACTCGCTGACCGGGGCCAGCATCCCGGCGGCGACCCCGGTGGCGCCGGCGTGCGGGCGCTCGGAGCGCTCGACCACCGCCACCTCCGCGCCGCGCTGGGCGGCCCGCCAGGCGCAGGCGAGGCCGATCACGCCGCCGCCGACGAACACCGCATCGAAACCGCTCTTCTCGCTCACTCCGATACCTCCGCCGGCATTACCCGGATCAGGTTCAGACGGTCGGTGGCCTCGATGCCACCCTCTCAGCCCTCGGGCTCCCGTTTACATCCCCGATGGTAGCCGGCGGCGGCGCTCGGCAGCCATAATCGGCAGATGAGCTCGACGATGCCAGAGGGCCGAGGGGCGCTGCTGCGCGAGCGCTTGCGCACGGCCCGCCTCTACTTCGTCTGCGACGCGCGGCCGCCCGGCGGCGACCTGGAAGCGTTCCTGCGGCGGGCGCTCGGCGGCGGCGCCGACATCGTCCAGCTGCGCGAGAAGGAGCTGGGGCGGCCCGAGATCGATCGTGCCGCCGACACCTACCGGCGCGTTGCCGACACCTTCAGCGCCCTCTTCATCCTCAACGACGACCCCGAGCTGGCGCGAGCCTGCGACGCCGACGGCGTCCACGTCGGCGAGGTCTCCGAAGTGGCGGCGGCGCGCGAGATGCTGGGGCCCGAGGCGATCGTCGGCGTCTCGACCCACTCGCCGGAGCAGATCGCCGCTGCCGACGAGGCTGCCGTCGACTACATCGCGGTCGGGCCGATCTGGGAGACGCCGACCAAACCTGGTCGGCCGGCGGTCGGGCTGGAGCTGATCTCCCACGCCGCCGAGCATGCCCGCCACCCGTTCTTCGCGATCGGCGGCATCAGCCCGCTGAACGCCGAGGAGGTGGTGCGGGCCGGGGCGCGGCGGCTCTGCGTGGTGCGGGCAATCCGCGACGCGCCCGAGCCCCAGGTCGCCGCCGAAGCGCTGCGGCGCGCCTTCGCCGTCGCCGAGGGCGGCAGCCCGAACACCCAGGACGCGCTGCTCGACTCGCCCGCGCCGTGGCGGGGGATCGCTCCCGGTGGCTGAGGACGGCGGCGCCAATGGCGCCCCCGAGCAGCGCTCGCCGCGCAACTCGATGGAGCGCGGCTACGCCAAGGCCGAGCAGCGCAACCGCGAAGCGCGCGAGCGGCTGCGGCCCCTGGCCGAGGGCGAGCGGCCGCCGGTGGTGACGGCGGCGGCGGCGGTCTGCGGGCTGGTCGCGATCTCGATCGTCGCCCTCTACGCCGCCGGCGCGAAGCCGAACGGCGAGACGCCGCACTTCGCCCAGGTGGCGGGGCCGGCGCTGATCATGGGCGTGCTCGCCTGGGGGATGTGGCGGGCACGCTACTGGGCGGTCGTCTGCTTCCAGCTGGTCCTCGCCTTCCTCATCTTCGCCTCCTTCTACGGGCTCGCGCTGGAGGCCGACTCGCTCGGCGGCTTCCTCGGCAGCGGCGGCCTCCTGGTCGTCTCCGGCGTCTTCTTCTTCCTGATGGTGAAGGCGATGGCGCGAATCCAGATGCCGCACCGGCTGCCGCCCGAGTAGCCGGCAGGCCGCCTTTGTAGTCCGAACGGGGGGTGGCCCCGGGGGCGCGGGAGGCCGGGAAGCGTGCTCATATAGGCTCAGCCACCATGCCTGAAAGCTTCGACACCATCGTCATCGGGGGCGGTCCGGGCGGCTACGTGGCCGCGATTCGCGCCGCCCAGCTTGGGCAGAAAACCGCCGTCGTCGAGCGCGACAAGCCGGGCGGGCGCTGCCTCAACTACGCCTGCATCCCGGCGAAGACGATCCTCCGCACGGCCGAGATCTACAGCGAGGCCAAGAACGGCGCTGACCTCGGCATCGTCACCAGCGACATCAAGATCGACTGGGACGCCCTCGGCGGCCGCCGCGCCAAAGTCTCGGAGACGCTCTCCTCAGGGGTGAAGATGCTCTGGGACAAGAACAAGGTGACGCTGATCGAGGGCGACGGCTCGCTGACGTCGGACGGGAACGTCAAGGTCGGCGACGACGTCTACGAGGCGAAAGCCGTGGTGCTGGCGACCGGCTCGGTGGCGCTGCCGATCCCGGGCGCCCCGTTCGGCGGCCGCGTGGTCGACACCTGGGGCGCCTGGAGCCTCACCGAGCAGCCGGCCAAGATCGCCGTCGTCGGCGCCGGCGCGTCGGGCTCGGAGATCGCCTCCGCCTACGCCCGCCTCGGCACCGAGGTGATCCTGATCGAGATGCTGCCCCAGATCCTCCCCGCCGAGGACAAGGACACGGCCATAGTCGTCGAACGCGGCTTCAAGAAACAGGGCATCGAGATCTCGACCGGCGCGCCGGTGGAGAACGTCGAGGTCGGCAAGGACTCGGTCAAGTTCACCTACGG
>DASXFL010000089.1:0-10332 GCA_036489595.1 Solirubrobacterales bacterium | reverse complement strand
CGGTGGCGCTGCCGCGTCGGACGCCGGCGCCGGCGCGCCCGGCTCGGCCGCCGAGCTCACTCCGCCACCTCGCCGGTCAGCAGCACGAAGACGTCCTCGAGCGTCGCCGCCCGCACCACCGCGTCCTCGGGCACGGCTCCGTTCTCGGCCCGCTCGGAGCCGACGATCGCGATCGCCGGGCCGGCCGGGCGCACCCGCAGTCCGGCCGCCTCGGCCTCGGCCCGCAGCTCGGCCAGCCGCTGTGGCGGCGCGTAGACCTCGGCGGTCTCGCGGCCGGCGTGCTCGGCGATCAGCTCGCCGGGCCGGCCGCGGCTGATGATCTTGCCCTGGTGCATCACCGCCACCTCGTCGGCCAGTCGCTCGGCCTCCTCGATGTAGTGGGTCGACATCAGGATCGTCGTCCCGCGCGCTTTCAGGTCCCCGATCAGCGTCCACAGCTCGGTCCGGATCTGCGGGTCGAGGCCGACCGTCGGCTCGTCGAGCAGGACCAGCCGCGGCTCGTGGACGAGGCCGCGGGCGAGCAGTAGCCGCCGCCGCATCCCGCCCGAGAGCTTCTCGACCGCGTCGCGGCGGCGGTCGCGCAGGCGCGCCAGGTCGAGCGCTCTGTCGACCGCGGCGCCGACGTCGCGAACCCGGTAGAGGCGCGCGTAGACGGCGAGGTTGTCTTCGACGGTGACGTCGATGTCGAGGTTGTCGAGCTGCGGCACCACGCCCATCAGCGCCCGAGCTTCCTTCGACTGCCGCGGCAGCTGGTGGCCGAGCACCCGCAGCTCGCCGCCGTCGGCGATCGCCTGCCCGGTCAGCAGCCGCATCGTCGTCGACTTGCCGGCGCCGTTGGGCCCGAGCAGGCCGAGGCAGATGCCTTCCGGCACGTCGAGGTCGAGCCCGTCGACGGCGCGGATCGGGCCGAAGCTCTTGACGACCCCGCTCAGTTCGATCGCTCCCATTCCCGACCACACTAGCCGGGCCGCTCTGGCACGATCCCGGCCGTGCTGGACGAGCGCTGGATCAGATCGCTCCACGTCGAGTCGCTGCGGCGAGCGGAGCTGCACCGGGAGCGGGAGCCGCACGTTCTCTTCCAAGCCTCGACGATCGGCGCGCTGCTCGACGGCGCCTTCGACGGCGACCTCCGCTTCGCCGAGCTGGCCGAGCACGGCGATCTCGGGCTGGGGACGCTGAACGCGCTCGACGGCGAGATGATCGCCCTCGACGGCCGTTTCTACCGTGCCGACGTCGAGGGCCGGGCGACCGAGATCGACCCTGGGGAGCGGACCCCGTTCGCGGTCGTCGTCGAGTTCGAGCCGACGGTCGAGGCGCGGCTGGGGGAGGGGCTCGACCACGCCGCGATGCTGGCGGCGCTGGATGCGCTGGCCCCAGCCGACGCCTCCTCCTTCGCGGTCCGCCTCGACGGCCGCTTCGAGCTCGTCCGCGCCCGCTCGGTGCCGCGCCAGCAGCCGCCCTACCCGCCGCTGGTCGAGGTCGTCGCCGACCAGCACGTATTCGAGCTCGCCGGTCTCGAGGGGACGATGCTCGGCTTCCGCTTCCCGACTTACGTCGAGGGGATCGAGGTCGCCGGATACCACCTGCACTTCCTCAGCGCCGATCGCCGCCGCGGCGGCCACGTCCTCGACTCGCGCTCGAGCGGGCTGCGGGCGCGGCTCGACCCCTCGAACGACCTCCACGTCGAGCTGCCGCCGGCCGTCGACCTCGCCGATCCGGACATGGCGGCGGCCACGCACGAGGCGATCGAAACCGCCGAGCACGGCGGCTGAGGCCAGCACCCGCCCCGCGGCGGACCCTCTCAGCAGCTGCGGTAGAGCCGCCAGGAGTCGTTCCTGGCGACTTCCCCGAATCCCTTCGGCACGGTCAGCTTGAAGTTGGTCGTGTCGTTGGGGTCGAGGATGAAGTTGTGGATGACGAAGTCGCTGGCCGGTTGGACCCAGTAGCCGGCTTCGGCGAGCTTCTCCTTTTCTTCCGCCGAGACCGCCTCGCTGGCACTGACGATTTCGGTCGGCTTGACGTCGAGGCCGAAGGCGAGGCGGGGGACGGCGCGGTGGTTGGGGACGGCGATCGGGCCGCAGAGCGGTTCGAAGGCGCCGGCGTCGACGAGCGCGGTGAGGTCACCCTCGATCTTCGCCTGGTTGGTGAGGTCGGTGTTGACCCTGGAGTCGAGGTCCCATTGGTTCGGGAGCCAGATCAGCAGCATCAGCACGACGACGCCGGTGAAGAGCTGCCAGCGGCGGCGCCAGGGGTGGCTCGGCTCGAGCAGGCGCCAGCCGAGCAGCGCCAGGGCAACGAAGATCGCCAGCAGGGCGCTGGCCAGCATCGTGTAGCGGGCGAGGATCGCGAGGCCTGCGCAGGCGAGCAGGGCGAAGGCGAGCAGCGAGAGGACGACGGCGGCGATGCCGAGGGCGGAACGGCGGCGGAGGAAGGCAAAGCCGAGGACGACGCCTCCCAGCGCCCCGACCATCCCCGGCCACTGCATCACTTCGCCGAGCGCCCGCGGCCCCCAGAGGACGAGATCGACCGGGCCGGTCTTGCGTTCGAGCGTTTCGACCGTCGCCTGGGTGCCGGTCAGCGAGTACATCGGGTCGCCGGTGGTGACCGCGTCGAAGAGGATCCATAGCACCGGCCCGAGCAGGGCGAGGACGGCGAGCCAGGCGAGCTCGCGGCGGCTGCGCTCGCGGCGCCAGTCGAGCTCCCAGCCGCGGGCCGAGAGGAGGCCGCCGCCGCGCTCGCGGCGCACCTCGAACGCCAGCCACAGCCAGTAGGCGACGGCGAAGCCCCAGGCCTCGGGGCGGAGCAGCCCGGCGGGAACGAGCAGGGCTAGCACCGGCCAGCCGGCCCGCGGCCGCTTCGCCTCGACCAGCAGGGCGCCGAGGCAGAGGGCGATGTAGGGGAGGTCGATGTAAGCGCGGAGGCCGTTGGAGAGGAAGGGGGCGCGGGTAAGGACGAAGATGGCGGCGAGGACGCCGATCGGACGGTCGAACCAGATCGTCCCGAGCCGGTAGACGAAGAAGGCGATCAGCCCCAGCGCCAGGTAGGCGATGATCATCGTCACCGTGATCGGGGCTTCGCCGAAGGGCGAGGTGACGAGGCCGATCAGGTCGGTCAGCGGGTGCGGGGTGGGGGGGAGCGCGGCGCCGTAGTCGGGGCTTTCGAGGTGCGCCAGTTCGCGCCCCCAGACCAGCGCGTAGATGGTGTCGTAGTTGGGGAAGCCGAGCGGGAAGATCAGCAGCAGCGCCGCGCTCACCGCGGCCACCCAGGCGGCGGGCGTCAACCATCTGCGGACCGCCGGCGGCATCGGCGGCACGGTACCGGCCCGTGGGTAGACTCGGCTCGATGGCCGAGGCCACCTCCCTTTACCGTCGTCACCGCCCGGGCTCCTTCGACGAGGTGGTCGGGCAGCAGCACGTGGTGCGAACGCTCCGCAACGCGGTCGAGGGGAACAAGGTCCACCACGCCTACCTGTTCGTCGGCTCGCGCGGCACCGGCAAGACCTCGATGGCGAAGATCCTCGCCCGCTCGCTCAACTGCGAGCGCGGTGGCCCGACCGTGACCCCGTGCGGCGAGTGCGAGTCCTGCCGGACGATCGCCGCCGGCAGCTCGATCGACGTGATCGAGATGGACGCCGCCTCCAACCGCTCGGTCGACGACGTCCGCGACCTCCGCGAGCGGGTCGCCTACGCGCCGGCCGGCGGCCACTGGAAGGTCTACATCCTCGACGAGGCCCACATGCTGACCAAAGAGGCGTGGAACGCGTTCCTGAAGACGCACGAGGAGCCGCCGCCGCGGACGGTCTTCGTCCTCGCCACCACCGAGGCCCACAACGTGATGCCGACGATCGCCGACCGCTGCCAGCGCTTCGACTTCCAACGCCCCTCGCTCGAGCAGATCTCCGAGGTCCTGCAGCGGGTCGCCGCGGCCGAGTCGATCGAGGTCGAGGACGGCGCCGTGGCGATGATCGCCCGCTCGGCCTCCGGCAGCTTCCGCGACGCGCTCGGCACGCTCGACCAGCTGGTCGCCTTCGGCGGTTCCCCGGTCGAGCTCGACTCGGTGCTGGAGATGCTCGGGGCCGCCGACGCCGAGCTCCTGTTCGACGCGGTCGACGCGGTCGCCGCCGAGGACCCGCGGGCGGTGCTGCTCGGGGTCGAGCGGATGGCGCACTCGGGCCGCGACCCCTCCCAGTTCGCCCGCGATCTGCTGGCGCATCTGCGGCACCTGCTGATCACGCAGACGACCGGGGAGGTGCCGGCCTCGTTCGTGGTGACGGCGACGGACACGGAGCGGTTGCGGGCTCAGGCCGGGAAGATCGGGGCGGCGGCGCTGGTGCGGACGATCGACGAGCTGGCGGATGCGTTGACGGCGATTCGGGAGGGGGATGAGGCGCGGTTGGCGGTGGAGATTGCGTTGCTGAAGGCGGCGAGGCCTGATCTGGATCCCTCCACCGAGGGACTGCTTAGGAGGGTCGAGCGGTTAGAGAAAGGGCTTCCGGCGCGGGACGGGGGTTTGCGGGATGCGGGTCCTGTCACGCCAGGGGACCCACCACCCCTTCCGGTAGCTAAAGCTTCCTCAGGGGTGGTCCCCCCTAGCGTGCCACCCGCATCAGAGGCCGCCCAGCCAGACGACTCAGGGTACGAACGTCCGCCACTGGAGGACGAATCGCCGTCACCTGTCGTGGAAGCTTCGGGAGCGGGGCAAGGGTTCGAGGCCGAGGCCGCGGCGGAGCCGGAGGTGACTACGGCGAGCGTTGCTGTCGCAGATCTCGATCTGGGGGAGCTGACTCGGGTTTGGCCGGGTGTATTGGATGAGCTGGCGAAGACGGCGCCGGCGTTGGCCGCCACCTTCGAGGGGGCGCGGCCGGTGCGGGTGGACGGGGGGGTGCCGGAGATCGGGTTTCCGGTGGAGAACTCGTTCAACAAAAAGAAGGCGGAGTCGCCGGAGCGGCGGGAGGCTGTCGCGGTGGCCTTCGCGGCGGTCGTCGGCAGGCCGCTGAAGCCGACCTACGTGACCCTCGAGGAGGGGGAGCCGCCGCCGGACGTGCCGGCGCCGGGCAGCGAGGAGATCGACGAGGATGCGATCTTGGAGAAGGTGAAGAGCGAGTTCGGCGCAGAGGAGGTCGGCTAGGTGGCGCGAGGTGGAGGTCCCGGAGGGTTCGACGTGAACGCCCTCATGAAACAGGCGCAGCAGATGCAGTCGCAGATGCTGGAGGCGCAAGAGAAGCTGAAAGACGAAACCGTCGAGGCGAGCGCCGGCGGCGGCATGGTCAAGGTGACGATGGGCGGCGACCTGACGCTGCGCGAGATCGTCATCGACCCGGAAGCGATCGACCCCGAGGAGGCCGAGCTGTTGCAGGACATGGTCCAGGCGGCCGTCAACGAGGCGCTGCGCTCGGCGCAGGACCTGGCCGGCGAGAAAATGGGCGGGATCACCGGCGGCATGGGCGGCGGCCTGGGCGGGATGCTCGGCGGTTGAGGCGGCTTCCCGCCTCCGTCCTGGAGACCCACGCTTGAGCAGCGAAGGACCCGCACCGCTCGCGCGCCTGGTCGTCGAGCTCTCGCGCCTGCCGGGAATCGGCCGGCGGACCGCGCAGCGGCTTGCCTTCCACCTGCTCCGCGCCCCCGACGAGGAGGCGCTGGCGCTCGGCGAGGCAATCCGCGAAATGAAGGAGAAGGTCGGCCTTTGCGAGGAGTGCTTCAACCTCGCCGAGGGGCCGCTGTGCCGGATCTGCGCCGACCACGACCGCGACCGGGCGACGATCTGCGTGGTCGAGGAGCCGGCCGACGTGATTCCGATCGAGCGCACGCACGAATACCGCGGCCTCTACCACGTGCTCGGCGGGGCGCTCTCGCCGATCGACGGGATCGACGCCGAGGACCTGAGGATCGCCGAGCTGGTCGCCCGGGTCGGCCGGGGCGGCGTCCACGAGGTCGTCCTCGCCACCAACCCGACCACGACCGGCGAGGCGACCGCGCTCGACGTCGCCGAACGACTGCGCGGCGCCGGCGTCGAGGTCACCCGCCTCGCCAGCGGCCTGCCGGTCGGGGCCGATCTCGAGCACGCCGACGAGGTCACGCTCGGCAAGGCGTTGGCCGGCCGCCGCAGCCTCAACTAGCCCGCCGAGCGGGGTCTCATCTCCCCCTGCGCGGGATCGCTAGCCCAGCGCTTACGCACCTCAGGAACGGAGAGACTGGACCTGCCTGGCCAACGCGCCCGACACACGCGCAGTTGTCCCCGCATACCGGGGACAACTGCGTTTCTCTGTGTCCTCGGCCGATCCCGGGGGGTTGCCAGCCGGCGGGGCCGCGACTAATCAGCGAACATCCGTCCTGGACGATCGTCGCCCCGCAATTTGCGGTTTTCCGGGAATCGTGCGTCCGGCTCGTCCTTCAAGGTCCGCGCGTGGAGGTCGACCAGGCAGCTGAGCTAGAGGAAGTGGGGGCGGTCGAGTCGCCGGCGGGGCGGCTGGCGCGAGAGGTCACGGCCAAGCACGTCGCCGTGCTGAGGACGCTGCGCGAGGAGCTCGGCGGGCTCGGCGCCGAGCAGTTCGCCGACGCGGCGACCAGGCTCGCCTCCCAGTTCGGCTCGGTGACCGCGACCGCGGTCGACGCCGCCTACGCGGGGGTGCCGCCGGCGCCGACGCCGTGGTCGCCGCCGGAAGAGCTGCCGAGCCTCTACCGACCGGGCCACATGCGGCGCCGGCTCGAACAGCTGATCGAGACCAACCGCCGCTACGACCACCCCTTCGTCCTCGCCGTCTTCGACGCCTCCGGCCCCGGCGCTCGCGGGGACGACGGCAGCCGCGAGACGGTGCTGGCGATCCTCGGCGCCGCGCTCCGCGACAGCATCCGCATCATCGACGAAGCGTTCCGGCTCGAGGAGGACGCGATCTGCGTCCTGGCGCCGAACCTGGGCACGGTCGAAGGCGTGCAGATGGCGGAACGGCTGCTGGGCCTGCTCGACGAGCTCGAGCGGGCCGGGGGGCTGCGGATCGACGTCGCCGCCGGCGTCGTCGCCTGCCCGGACCATGGCAACGAGGCCGACGCCCTCCTGCATAAGGCCGACGGCGCCCTCTGGCGGGCTCGGGCGGTCGGGCAGCCGATCGGGGTCGGCACTCTCCGCGAGCGCTGAGCGGCCCTCCGGGCCGGCGTGGCGTCCTTGCAAGATCGCTGACAGTTTTCGTAAATCCGTCCATAACTTGCGTAAACCTGGCGCAGCGCTGGCAAGATTCCCGCAAATGCCCGGAATCCGGACCAACGCAGCTGCCGAAGTTCTCGGCGTCAGCCCCAACACCCTGCGCAGCTGGGAGCGCCGCTACGGCTTCCCGACGCCGCGCCGGACCGCGGGCAACCACCGCAACTACGAGCTGGTCGAGCTGCAGACGCTGCGCGACGCGCTGGCCGAGACTGGCAACATCTCCTCGGCGATCGAGCTGGCGCTCCAGCGCCAGGCGACGCCCGCCTCCGACGGCAGCCTCCAGGGCGCCTTCGAGGCCTTCGACGAGGCCGCCGCGGACCGCGCGGTCGAGGAGAGCCTGGCGGTGCGGCCGCTGGAGCGGACGGTCGAGGAGCTGCTGCTGCCGGCGATCGACCGCCTCGCCGCCGACCCGGGTAGCGACGCCGAGCTCGAGTTCGCGGTCCGCTGGGCGACCGGCTGGCTGCACGGCGCCCGCCGCCTCGCCTCCGCCGCCTCGCGCCCGGCCGGCATGCTGCTGCTCGACTCGAGCCGCGGCCAGGACGCCGAGGCCGTCCACACCCAGGCTCTCGACCTCGCCCTTCGCCGCGCCGGCTTCCGCGTCCTCGTCCTCTCCAACGAGCTCGGCGACGAGCGGCTGGAGCGGGCGCTGCAGGCGCTCGACCCGACCGCGATCATCCTCTGCGGCCCGGGCGCCGAGACCCAGGACGCGGTGCGGCTGGTCCGCAAGATCCGCGAGCTCGGCTTCGCCGCGCCCCTCTATGGTTTCCGCGCCGACGGCCTGATCGGCGCCGCGGTCCCCTCGGCCGGCGAGCGGCCCAGCGAGGTGACCGGGCTGCTGAACGCAGACCTGCGTCGCCGCGCCGCCCAGGCCTTCGCCTAGAGGCGCAAACGGCCGCCCCGGAGGGCGGCCGTCGGCACCGCGGCCGGTGATCCGCCTAGAGGCTCGAGACCGCCTTTTTGGCGGCGCTGAGGACGACCTTCGGCAGCGGCGCGAAATCGAGCGCTGCACCGTAGGTCTGGCCCTTGGTGATCGCGTAGTTGATGAACTGCTGCAGGAAGCCCTTCTGCGGGGCGTTGTGGGGCACGATCGCGTAGGTGAAGGTGGAGATCGGATAAGCGAGCTGCGCCTTCGCCGGCGGGTTCGTGATGTTCAGTTCGTTGCTCGGCGGCACTGACTTCACCGTCGAAGCGGCTTCTTCGATGTTCTTCAGGTTCGGCACCTCGAAGTTGCCGGCCTTGTTTTCGACCGCGGCGGCGCCGAGGCCGGCGGCGATCAGGTAGGACGCGGAGATGTAGCCGATCGCGCCCGGGGTTTTGGTCACCGTCGAGGTCACGCCCGCGTTGCCTTTGGCGCCGACTCCGGCCTTGAACCCGACCGTGGTCGCGTAGCCGATTTCACTCTTCCAGGCGGGGCTGATCTTCGACAGGTAATTGGTGAAGGCGTAGGTGTCACCGGAGCCGTCGCTGCGGAAGACCGGAGTGATGGTCGTGCTCGGCAGCTTCGCTTTCGGATTGACGGCTGCGATTTTCGGGTCGTTCCACTTCGTGATCTTGCCGAAGTAGATGCCGGCGAGGATCTTGCCGGTGAGGTTGAGCTTCTTGACGCCGGGGACGTTGAAGCCGATCCCGGTGGCCGAGAGGGCCCAGGGGATCTGCACGCAACCGTTGCAGGCGGAGGCCTGTTCCGGGGTCAGCGGCGCGTCGGAGGCGCCGAAGTCGACGGTCCGGGCGGTGATCTGGGAGATCCCCGTGCCGGAACCGACGGCGGAGTATTTGACCGGGATGCCTTCTTTGATTTCGAATCCGTTGATCCAGTTGGCCATCAGGGGCGCGACCAAGGTGGAGCCCGCGCCATTGAGGCCGGCGGCGGACGCCCCGGCCGTGGCAACGGATCCCATCCCAGCGATCGTCGCGGCAAGCGCGATGGCAACGCCAAGCAACCTGTTGCGAATCAAGAGAGTGAGTCCTTTCGGGTGAGAATTACGACCCGAAGACTCTCTCCATGGAGTTAGCGCGTTGTGTCAATCTCGTGAAAAGTGTGTGTAACAGTTTTGTTACAGATAAGAGTTGTGTCAATTCTGTGAAAATCGGAGTGGGCTGGTAAGGAATCCTTCGAAGCTCGACTACCCTGCGGCGGCATGAGCTCCGTGGCCGCCTCGGCGCCCTCTCCCGCCCCCAGCCCGCGCCGCCGCGACTGGCGCAAGCGCGGCGACAGCTTCGGCGACGCGGCGATGTACGCGGTCTGCGCCGGGGCGGCGGTTCTCGGCGCCCTCGTGATCGTCGCGATCGCCTACGAAATCGTCCAGGGCGCCGAGCCGGCGATCTCCAAGTTCGGGCTCGGCTTCCTTACGACCACCGAGTGGAGCCCAACCGAAACGATCAGCGTCTTCGGGGCCGGCTCGCTGCTCTTTGGCACCGTCTTCAGCTCCTTCTTTGCGCTCCTGATCGGCGCCCCGATGGCGATCGCGATCGGCATCTACCTCAGTCTGCTGGCGCCGAAAGCGGTGCGCGGGATGGTCTCGCCGCTGGTCGAGATGCTGGCCGCGATCCCGAGCGTGATCCTCGGCTTCTGGGGGATTCTGATCCTGGCGCCGTTCGTCAAATCGACGATCGAGCCGGCTCTGCACAGCGTCCTCGGCTTCATCCCGCTCTTCGGCAAGCCGGAATCCACCGGCTCCAGCGTCTTCACCGCGAGCCTGATCCTGACGATCATGATCATCCCGATCATCTCCGCCGTCTCGCGCGACCTCTTCATCTCGGTCCCGCGCGACCTCCAAGACGGGGCCAGCGCCCTCGGCGCGACCCGCTGGGAGGTGATCCGCGGCGTCGTCCTGCCGACCACCGGCTCGGGCCTGATCGCCGCCTCCCTGCTCGGTCTCGGCCGGGCGCTCGGCGAGGCGATCGCGGTCGCCCAGGTGATCGGCGGCTCGACCGAATCCCACCTCTCGCTGTTCAAACCGGGCGGCACGATGGCCTCGCTGATCGCCCTCCAGTTCAACAGCGCCGTGTCGGCGCTCCACACCTCCTCGCTCTATTACCTGGCCGCGATCCTGCTGGTGATCGGCATCGCCTCCAACCTGCTCGCGAGCTGGGTCGGTCAGCGCTTCGGCGGTGCCGGAGGAGTCACCCGATGAG
>DASXFL010000056.1:0-11159 GCA_036489595.1 Solirubrobacterales bacterium | reverse complement strand
GCTGGTACGGGCTGCGCCGCGGCTGCGTCGCCGAGACGGCGGCGGCGTTGGCTGTTGCCGCCGGCGCCAACCTGACGACGCAGGCGCTCAAGCACCTGCTCGCCCACGAGCGCTTTCATGCCTTTCTCGAAACCCAGCCGGACCTGAGCTCCTTCCCCAGCGGCCACGTGACCGCGGCCGCCACCGTCGTCCTCGCGCTTGCCTGGGTGGCGCCGGGTCCGCGGCGCCGGGCCGTGCTCGTCTGGGGCGCGCCCTTCGTCGCCGCCGTCGGCGTCTCGGTGCTGGTCCTGAACCGTCACCTCGTCAGCGACGTCCTCGGCGGTGTCCTCGTCGCGCTCTGCTGGGAGTTCGCGGTGCTCGCCGTCTACCGGGCGTTGCTGCCCAGATTTCGTTCGGGTGGAAATCCGCCGCCCACGCACGAGCCGCACGCATCTTTCTCGCGGCGCTGTGTTTAGGTTGGGCGAAGATGCGCTTCAACCGCGAGGGCACTGTCCGATGAGAAAGCCGTTTCGCCTGGTCGCCCCCGTCGCCTTGGTCGCGGTGCTCGTGTTCGTCGCTACCGCCGGCGCGACGATGGTCGGGATCTACCGCAACGGACTCGAAACCAACCCCCAGCGGGCCGAAATGATCAAGTTGCTCGGTCGCAGCTGCAAGCGCGGCGGCGGCGAAGACGCGATCCGAGTCGTCCTCGGCAAAAAAACCGACTCCTGCGCCTACCGCACGCCGGTGGTCGGCCGCAACCTCGAAATCGCCGCCACCGAGCGAATCCTCAGCGGCACGCCGAAAGCGCTGCAGAGCATGGCCTACGTGGCGGTCCAGCTGCGGACCGGGGGCGGCGCCAAATACGAAGTCCGCGCCTTCCCGGTGCAGAGGAAGGCACAGCTGATCAAGGTCTCCGAAGCCGGCACCAAATACCTCGCGGTGAAAAAGAACATCAAGGAAATCGGCGCGATCAACGAACCGACCGTGGTCCGGCTGCGGGTCGAAACGGCCGAAGGGGAAGCCGGCGCCAGCGTCGCCGCCTACGTTGGTCCCACCGTGGTCGGCGAAGTCAGCGACGAAGCGGCCGGCGAATTGGCCGGCGAATTCTCCTCGGTCTCGGTCGGGGCGACGAAAATCGCCGAAGGCCTGATCGGCTCGATCGACGACCTCGTGGTCCGGGTCCCAGTCGCCTTCTAGCGACCAGCGCTCTGTTGCTGCCGGCGCCGCGGCGCCGGGTAGGCGACCTTTTCCCGCACCGCCTGGCTGACCAGCCGCGCGTAGATGCCGGCACCCGAAGGCTTCAGGTGGATGCCGTCCCAGAGGTCGTCTTCGTGTTCGGCGGCGACCGGGGCCCAGTCGATCAGGGTCGTGTGGGGCCAGTCATCAGCGGCTTCTTCGAGCGCCCCGTTTGACTCGTCGATCCAGCTGACGGGAGCGTGGTCGGTGATCAGGAAGAGCTCGCCGACGCCGGCGGTCGCCTTCTGGATCGCCTCCATTTCCGACCCGTAGAGCGGGCCGTTGTTGCCCATCTGGATGATCATCGCTTCGGGGGCGTGCCCTTCGCGTTTCAGCTTCTCGACGATTTCCACGAATTCGCTCGCCTGCCGGCCCTCTTTGGCGTTCAGCGAGAGCCCCGGCCCGAGCCGGGCTGAGAGCCGTTCGGCGGCGCCGACCATCACCGAGTCGCCGAGGGCGATGATCCGCGGCGGCGGCGAGCCCGGCGGCAGCGGCGCCGGGCGTGAGCCGGGGCGACTCGCCGTCGCCTTCGCTCGTTCGGGGGGCGTCGCCGCCCGATTCGGCAGCTTGGCTTCCTCCTGCGGCGGCACCACCCGCTGCCGCCGTGCCGGCCTCGCCTTCACTCGCGCCACGGTCGGGGTCGAGGCCTCGGCTCGTTCCAGGGTTCGGTTCGAGCCGCCGAAGAGGCCGCTCCAGCCGACGAACAGGACCACCGCCAGGGCCAGCGCGATTAGAGCTGGCCCCGTCACTCGCAGCCAGCCGTCCGGCAGCCCCGGCAGCTTTGCCCTGCCGCGGAACGGCAGCTCGACGCAGCGGTAGGAGAGGTCAGCGAGCGCCAGCGTCGCCAGCAGCTGCAGCGGCACCAGCACCCCGCGCGGCAGGTGGGTGTCGATGAGGTAGGTGGTGAGGACGAGCAGCGGCCAGTGCCAGAGGTAGAAGCTGTAGGAGCGCAGGCCGAGCCAGAGCAGCGGCTTCTGGCCGAGGATCGGGCCGAGCCGCGCCGCCGGGTGGGCGAGCACCGCCAGCAGCACCGCGGTGGCGATCGCCAGCCAGAGGTAGCCGCCGTGCCAGAGCGCGAGGTCGTAGTCGTGGACGTGGAGGAAGCAGAGGACGACGTAGCCCAGCGCCAGCACCCCGACCGCGTCGAGGATCGGCCCGACCAGCGGCCCGGCCTTGTGGCGGCGGAGCTCGATCGGGCTCCAGACCAGGGCCAGCGCGACCCCGGCGAGGAGGCCGACGGCGTGGGTGTCGGTGCCGTAGTACACCCGCGAGGGATCGCTGCCGGGGTGGAAGAGGACCCAGGAGAGGGCGACCGAGGCGAGCGCCCCGGCGATAACCCCGAGCACCAGCCTGCGGCGCCCGAACAGCTTCATCCCGGCGGCGAAGAGGAGCGGCCAGAAGAGGTAGAACTGCTCCTCCACCGAGAGCGACCAGAGGTGGGTGAAGAGCGACGGCGTCGCGAAGTGTTCGAAGTACGACTCGTGGCCGAAGATGAAGTGCCAGTTGGCGAAGTAGAAGAGGCCGGCGATCGCGTCGCCGCGGAGGGCGTCGATCCGCGAGGGCTCGAAGATCGCCCCGATCACGATCGAGACCGCGATCAGGACCGCCACCGCCGGCAGCAGTCGCCGCGCCCGCCGCAGCCAGAAGCGGCCGAGCTCGACGTGGCCGCCATGCTCGAACTCGCGCAGCAGCAGCGAGGTGATCAGGTAGCCGCTGATGACGAAGAAGACGTCGACGCCGAGGAAGCCGCCCGGCGTCCAGCCGAGCCCGGCGTGGTAGCCGAAGACGGCGAGCACGGCCAAGGCCCGCATCGCGTCGATGCCGGGCAGGTAGGGAAAACGCTTGTCGAGGGGCCTGCTCACACCTCCTCCATTTGTTCGGCTCCGCCTCCTCGCCTCCTTGACCCCGGCCTACAGGGTTTCCAGGCTGTCTGCATAATCACGCCCTGATGTCGACCCGCACGCTCAAGCTGTCGACCACGGTTGAGGAACCCCGCATCACCGACCCCGGTTCCGGGTTGGGAGGGAACTGGCGCGTGATAGTCCGCAACGACAACCACAACACCTTCGACCACGTAGCACGCACGCTCGCGAGCGTGCTGCCTACGGTCAGCCTAGACAAGGGCCACCGGATCGCAGAGACGATCCACAGCTCCGGGCAGGCGATCGTCTGGACCGGCCCGCGCGAGCCGGCCGAGCACTACTGGGAGCAGCTCGAGGAAGCGGGGCTGACGATGGCGCCGCTGGAGCGCGAGTGAGGCGTCGCGGAGCGGGACGCAGCCGCGTCGTCGCGGCGCTGGTCGCGGCGCTCGCCGCACTCGGGGTGCTTGCCGTGGCGCCGAGCGCAGGCGCGGCGACCCTGCCGCCGAACTTCGAAGTGCAGACGGTCTTCTCGGGGATCAAGCGCCCGGTCAACTTCAGGTTCGCGCCCGACGGCCGCGTCTTCGTCGCCACCCAGAGCGGCAAGATCTGGGTCTACAGCAGCGTCAACGATCCGACGCCGACCCTCTTCGCCGACCTCTCGAAACCGGTCTACGACTTCGAAGACCACGGCCTGCTCGGGATGGCGCTGGACCCCGGCTTCGATCTGGGGCGTCCCTACGTGTACGCGCTCTACGCCTTCAACCAGGAACTCACGAATCACTATCAGCAGCAGCCACAGGGCTTCGAACCACACACGAAAACGCCGGCTCTCCCGTCGGAACCGGCAGAAATAGGCGGGGTGCCCAACTACGAAGGCGACTACTGCCAGGAAACCCGCGACGTCAAGGCGCAGCAGAAGATAGAACGTGAAGAAGGCAAAACGCCGGTGACGATCGAAGAGGAAGGCTGCCAGGTCAGCGGCGTCCTCGTCCGGCTCACCGCCGTCGGCAACCACGCGCTGACCGTCGGCAGCGGCCCGGAAAAAGAAGCGGCGAAGGAAGAAGTGCTGCTCGAAGGCTGGTGCCAGCAGTCGACCACCCACGCGCCCGGCGACCTCAACTTCGGCCCGGAAGGGGCGCTGTTCGTGAGCGGCGGCGAAGGCGCGATGTTCGAACAGCCTGACTACGGCCAGTTCGAAAACGTCTGCGAAGACCCGCCGGAACCGTTCGGCCCGATCCTCGACCGCGAAGGCGCTCTCGGCGGCTCGCTGCGCTCGCAGAGCGTGCTGCGCGACCACGAACTCGGCCCCGAATACGCGACCCTGCTCTCCGGCTCGCTGCTGCGAATCGACCCGAACACCGGGGAGGGCTGGCCCGGCAACCCGTTCGCCACTGGTCCCGGAAGCGAACCGAACGCCCGCCGCATCTATGCCTTCGGCTACCGGAACCCGTGGCGGTTCGTGGTCAGTTCCCGCCTCGGCAGCATCTTCCTCGCCAACGTCGGCAACGGCCACTACGAGGAGATGGACCGGATCCCGCTCGGTGCCTCGAGCGCCTTCAACTCGGGCTGGCCCTGCTACGAAGGCGGTCCCGCCGGCGTCAACGACCGCAACTACGAATATGCCGGCGAAGGCGGCGAATCGTCCTGGATCGGTGTCTGCAAGAGCTTCTACAAAGCCGAAGACGAAGGGCATCCGCAGACCCGGCCGCCGTTCTACGCCTACGTCAACGGCGGCCCGGCGGTGCCGGGCGATCCCTGCCCCGGGAAACCGACCGACATCGGCGGGCTCGCGTTCTACGAAGGGTCCGCCTACCCCGCCGACTACAAGGACGCGCTCTTCTTCGCCGACCCGATCCGCGGCTGCATGTACGTGATGCAGGCCGGCGCCGACGGCGTTCCCAACATCGCGACCGCGACCACCTTCTTCTCCGAACCGGGCAAATTCAGCTTCCCCGGTGTCGACATCGAGCAGGGCCCCGAAGGCAACATCTACTTCGCCGAATTCGGCTCCGGCAGCAACGGTGCGATCAAGCGCATCGTCTACAACAAGCCCTCCGAACCGTCCGGCGGCGGCGGCAGCGGTGGCGGCAGCAGCACCGGCACTCCGACGCCGGCGCCGGCCACCTACAAGCCGCCGAAGATCAAGAAGCGGCCGCAGAAGACGACCACCAGCCGGACCGCCAAGTTCGTCTTCCAGGGCCAGGCCGGCCTGCGCTTCCGCTGCAAGATCGACAGCAAGAAGTTCTCCTCATGCCGCTCGCCCCGCACCTACAAGAACCTCAAGCCCGGCAAGCACAGCTTCCGAGTCTACGGCGCCAACTCGGCGGGGACCAGGCTGACCAAGAACACGACCTTCAGCTGGAAGATCGTCAAGAAGTAGTGACCCGGCGCGGCTAGACGTCGAGCGGCCGCTCGACCTCGGCGGCCAGCAGGGTGTGCCACTCGGGCAGCAGCAGGATGTCGTAGAAGCCGATCGTCTGCTCGCGGGCCTGCTTGACCTCGTCGGAGTACCAGTAGCGTTCGAAGTCGGCGCGCTTGTCCCAGACCATCGTCTGCTGGAATTTCAGCGGGTCGTCGGTCGAGCGGATCAGCGAGTAGCTGCGGGCGCCGAAGGCCGTGCACTGGGCGGCGACCGGCTCCCAGACGTCGAGCCAGCGGTCGGCGCGCAGGGGCGCGACGTGCCAGTCGAGCGTGCAGACCTCAGCCATCGGTGGTGCTCCTTTCCATCACTTGATCCGCAAGTTCATCATGCGGCGCCCCCTGAATGCCGTGCGGTCCGCTTCCGGCCCTGGGGAGGCGGCTCTAGGCGCCGACCTCGGCCCGGATCGCGCCCGGCCCGTCCTCGTGCTTGCCCTCCTCCACCGAGGTCGCCCCGACCAGGATCGCGATCTTGCCCAGGTGCTTGTTTTCGTGCAGCAGCTGGTGGGCGGTGGGGACGCCCTCGAAGCCCATCGTCTCCGAGAGGACCGGCCGCACCTTGCCCTCGGCCATCAGCTGATTGGCGCGCATGCACTCGTAGGCGTTGGCGAAGTGGGAGCCGATGATCTGCTTCTGGCGCATCCACAGGTAGCGGACGTCGAAGTCGAGCTGGAAGCCCGAGGTGGCGCCGCAGATGACGATCTTGCCGAACGGCTTGACGATGTAGACCGAGGTCGGGAAGGTGGCGCGGCCAACGTGCTCGAAGACGATGTCGGGGGAGTCGCCGAGGAGCTCTTTGACCCGGTTGGCGAACTCGCGCGAGGCCCGGAAGCGCTCCTTGTCGGCGCCGGGGTCGGTGAGGTTCTCGTCGGTCCGCATCATCGCCCCGAACTCGTTGCGGTTGACGTAGCCGACGGCGCCGAGCTGCTTCACCAGCTCGCCCTTCTCGTCGGAGGAGACGACGCCGACCGCATTGGCGCCGGCCGCCTTGCAGAGCTGGACGGCGAAGACCCCGAGGCCGCCGGCGGCGCCCCAGATGAGGACGTTGTGGCCAGCCTGGACCTTGCACTGGTCCATCAGCATCCGGTAGGCGGTGAAGTAGGTGAGGCCGTAGGCGGAGGAGTCGACCCAGGAGAGGTTGCGCGGCTTCGGCAGCAGCTGCTGCGCCTGCACCTTGGTGAACTGGGCGAAGGAGCCCCAGGTCGTCTCGTAGCCCCAGATCCGCTGGCTGGGTGCCGCCAGCGGGTCGAGCCCGTGCACCTCGACGTCCTCGTAGGAGGCCTGGTTGCAGTGGATCACGACCTCGTCGCCGGGCTTCCAGCGGGTGACGCCCTCGCCGACCTTCCAGACGATCCCGGAGGCGTCGGAGCCGCCGATGTGGTGGCCGTACTCGGGGTGGTCGCCGTAGCCGAAGACCGAGACCGGCTTGCCGAGCGCCGCCCAGACGTTGTTGAAGTTGACCCCGGCCGCCATCACCCGCACGATCACCTCGAAGGCACCGGGCTCGGGCACCTCGATCTGCTCGAGCTGGAAGGCGTCCTTCGGCTCCCCCTCACGCTCCTGGCGGATCACCCACGCCGCCATCGTCTCCGGCAACGTTCCCGGCTCCACCTCGAGGTGGGCGATCTCCTTCGTGTCGACTGCCAACTTGGCTCCTCCGCTCGGTTGCTGACCGGGCTGATCCTAGGGGACCCCGGAGGAGATTGACGGATCAGTCAGTTCCGGTGCGCGGCAGCTCGACCACCGAGTCCTCGGCCTCGCCGGACGCCCGGAGCCGCTCGAGCTCGGCGGCGACGATCGGGCGGACGTTGCGGTCGATCTCGTGCGGAGCTTCGACCTCCTTCCCGGGGGCGATCCCGAGGCTCTCGACCTTGCGAAGCTGTGGCAGCAGCCGGCCTTGCATCGAGCCGACCGCGGTGTCGTAGGCGCTCGTCGCCGAGTCCAGCCGCTTGCCGATCGCGTCGAAGTCGCCGATGAACTTGGCGAAGCGCGAGTGCAACGTCCCCGCCGCCTCGGCGATCTCGGCGGCCTCGGCGACCATCCGCTCCTGGCGCCAGCCGAGCTCCATCGTCCGCAGTAGGCCGATCAGGGAAGTCGGGCTGGTTAGCAGGACGTTGCGCTCGAGCGCGTAGTCGAAGAGGCCCGGATCGGCTCCGAAAGCGGCGTGCAGCGCGGGCTCGTTGGGGATGAAGCAGATCACGAGGTCGGGCATCTCGCCGGCTTTGAACTGACCCTGGTAGTCCTTCGAGCTGAGGGCGCGGACGTGCTCGCGTGCCTGCCGTGCGTGGCGCTCCAGCTGCCGCCGGCGCTCGCTTTCGACCTCAGCCTCCTGGGCGTCGAGGAAGGCATCGAGCGGCACCTTGGAATCGGCGACGAAGCTGCGGCCCTCGGGTAGCAGGAAGCGCGCGTCCGGGCGCAACCGGCCGTCTTCGGTCCGCAGCGTCTCCTGGAGCTCGAAGTCGACGTGCTCGGTCATCCCGGCGATCTCCACGCATCGCTTCAGCTGCAGCTCGCCCCACTGCCCGCGGGTCTGGGGCTGGCGGAGCGCCTTTTTCAGGCCGGCGGTCTCGCTGTTCAGGTTGCCGACCGTCTGCCCCATCTGCTCCAGCAGTGCCCGCGTCTGCAGATCGGTTTCGCCGCGCCGCTTGACCTCGTTCTCGATTCGCTCCTGGCCGTCGGCGATTCGCTTTGCCAGGTTCTTGATCTCCGCCTCGCGCTTGTCGAGCGTCGCCGCCGCCGTCTGCGATTCGAGCTCGCGGTTCTCGGCATTCTGCTGCAGCAGCTGGGTGACCGCCCTGGAGGCGGCCTCCGCAGCCGCCTGCTGCACCGCGGGGGCGAGGTCGATCTCCTCGGCCGGCTTCTCGCGGCGGCCGGGGAGCAGCACGTAGACGAGCGCCCCGGCGAGGGCGAGAACGACTATCAGCAGCACGATCGTCATGGGCCAGCGAGGGTTGCGAACGCCCCGGACGGAGCCGCCGCCCTGCAACGGAATTTGCGAGCCTAGGGCAGC
This sequence comes from Solirubrobacterales bacterium, assembly GCA_036489595.1. GTDB lineage: Bacteria > Actinomycetota > Thermoleophilia > Solirubrobacterales > 70-9 > VAYN01. The sequence goes on along the minus strand of DASXFL010000056.1, from coordinate 2,651 downwards.
AGCAGTTCGTTCTGAGAGCTTGCCCGGTAGGCACCGACCGTGAAGTGGGCGGGGCGGGCGCCGGGGATGCCGGCGGCGAGGACCGTGTAGCTGCCGGTCGGCAGCGAGGCCCGGAAGGTCGCTGGGCTGCGGGCGAAGACGGTTTCCGACTTCACCGTCGTCGCGCCGTGGATCACCACGTGGGTGTCTTCGCCGGTCTGGTTGGCGGCGACGACGGTCAGGTCGAGCGGCTCCCTGGTCTTGATCGGCGGCTGCGGCTGGCCTTCGTTCTGGGGGATCTGCTGGTCTTCTTCGGGACCTTCGGCGACGCTGCCCCGCTGCACCAGCACCTGGTGCGGCTGGATCACCACGCTGAGTCGGGTCGGGACCGCCGGCCGCGGTTCGTTCGGGTGGGTCGAGGCGCCGCAGCCAGCGAGCACGAGCAGACAGGCGCAGACGGCACCGACCCCCGCGGCTCTGGCTCTCCCACGAACCATGGTGCGACGAATCTAGCCGAAGGGCACGTCGACCACTACGGCTTTGACCCCGTCTTCACCAACGCTCAACTCAGCGCCCGGCTCGGCCTCGCGGCGCAGGATCGCCAGCCCGATCGGCCCGAGGGCGGGGGAGACGGCGCTGCCGCCGAGCGTCCCGACCTCCTTTTCGCCGAGCCGCAGCTGCGTCCCCGGCGCGACCGCGGCGCTCAACCGCAGCCCCCGCAGGTGGCGGTTCGGCTTGCCCTTGTAGTGGAGGCGGGCGACCGTCTCCTGGCCGATGTAGCAGCCCTTGGTGAAGCTGACGGCGCGCTCGACGATGCCGGCCTCGGCGGGCATCGTCTCGGTCCCCATCTCGGCTCCGAAGCGGGGCACTCCGGCCTCGATCCGCAGCAGCTCGAGCGCCTGCGGCGAGACCTCAATGGCGCCGGCCTCGCCCAGCGCCGCGGCCAGCCGCTCGCCTCCGGCGGCGGCGCAGATCAGGTCGAGCCCTTCGCGAGTGCCGACCGCGAGTGCCTCGGTGCCGCCGACCGCCACCGCCTCGCAGGCGTCCTCGGGCAGCGGTGGCACTCCCGCCAGCTCGGCGCTGCGCGGGCCCGCCAGCGAGAGAATCGCCCGCTCCGCGGTGACCTCGGCGACGGCGACGTCGCGGCCGATCGAGTACATCGTCAGGTGCTTCAGCGCGACCGGCAGCGCCGTCGCCTCGGTCTCGACCAGGATCTCCTCCGCCGCCGGCCGCAGCACCCGCATGTCGGCCTGGATGTGGCCCTTGCGGTCGAGCAGCGCCGCATACTGGCCCTCGCCGACCGCCAGCGCCTCGACGTCGTTGGTCAGCTGGCCCTGCAGGTACTCGGCCGCGTCGGCGCCGGTGACGGCGATCAGGCCGCGATCCTCGCGCAGCAGCAGCCCCGCCTCCTCACGCAGCTGGCGGTACTGGGCGTCGAGCTCGAGCGGTGGGGCGGAGGCCATGGGCGAATTCTAGGAACCTGCGACCTTCGCCCCTGGCAGTGGTCGTCTTTTGTAACGGACGTCGTTACGAAAGACGACCACTCGGCGGTTTAGATGTGTCTAAACTCGTGATTTAGACGTGTCTAATTCACAGGCGATAGAGGACTACGCAAAGGCGATCCACGCGCTCGCCGCCGAGCGCGGCGCCACCCAGCTGGTCCAGAACGGCGAGGTGGCGGAGCGGCTCGGCGTCGCCCCGGCGACGGCGACTTCGATGCTGCAGCGGCTGGCCGAGCTCGGCTTCGTCGACTACGTCCCCTACAAGGGGGTCCGCCTGACCGCGGCGGGGGAGCGGGTGGCGCTCGAGGTGATTCGGCACCACCGCCTGATCGAGGCCTACCTGGCGGAGGCGCTCGGCATGCCCGAGGACCGGGTCCACGACGAGGCCGAGGTGCTCGAGCACTACATCTCCGAGGAGCTCGAGGCGCTGATCGCCGCCAAGCTCGGCGAACCGAGCCACGACCCGCACGGCAACCCGATCCCGCCGCCATGAAGCCGCCGCCGAGCGATTCCGAGCTGACCGCCGAGACGGCGCTGCCGGGCGAGGCCGCGGTCGCCCGCGCCGCCCGCGCCTCGCTCGAGGGCCGCAGCCACGGGATCGCCCGCGTCTGGCCCTTCCTCGGCCCGGCCTTCGTCGCCGCCGTCGCCTACATCGACCCCGGCAACTTCGCCACCAACATCAGCGGCGGCGCCAAGTTCGGCTACCTGCTGCTGTGGGTCGTCTTCGCCGCCAACCTGGTCGCGATGCTGGTCCAGGCGCAGTCGGCGAAGCTCGGGATCGCCACCGGCCACAACCTCGCCGAGCTCTGCCGCGAGCGCTTCAGCCGCCGCACCTCGATCGGCCTCTGGCTGCAGGCCGAGGTGGTGGCGATGGCCTGCGACATCGCCGAGATCGTCGGTGCCGCCCTTGGCCTCAACCTGCTCTTCGGGATCCCGCTGTTCGCCGCCGGGCTGCTCGCCGGCGCCGGCGCCTTCACGATCCTGATCCTCCAGCAGCGCGGCTTCCGCCACCTCGAGGCGGCGATCACGGCGCTGGTCGGGGTCGTCGTCGCCTCCTTCGTCTACGAGCTCTTCGACTCCTCGCCGGACGGCGGCGAAGTCGCCCGCCACCTCTTCGTCCCCGGCTTCGCCGGCACCGAAAGCATCCTGCTGGCCACCGGGATCGTCGGC
>DASXFL010000018.1:0-4578 GCA_036489595.1 Solirubrobacterales bacterium | reverse complement strand
CACGCCCCGGGTTCGCCCCTCGTGGCGGCGCGGCTAGTCCCTAGAAATCGCTACTTGCGGGGAGGCAGGTTGGACTCGATGCCGTCTAGGAGGCGGTTAAGGCCGCGCTCGAAGCGGCCCTCTTTGGCGATCAGGTCGATGACTTCCTGGATGCCGGCCCCGGCGTCGTTGCCGAAGAGCTTGCCGATCAGGGGATAGTCGCCGGTGTCGAGTTCGCGCTGGAGGAATTCGATCACGTCGGGCGGCCAACCGCGCTCGTACTCCTCGCGCTCCTGCACCTCGCGCAGCGAGTAGCCGAAGACGTAGTCGTCGACCTGGCCGATCAGGTCGAAGATCTCCTCCCGGTCGAGTTCGAGCGAGGCGACGGCGGCGAGGCTCTGCTCGAAGTGGCGCAGGCCATTCGGCCCGGGCCGGCCGTCGCCGAAGCGTTCGAAGATCCAGCGGTGCTTGGAGAAGGTGTCGCGGGTGCGGCTCGCGATCTCGGTCAGCGCCTCGCGCCAGTGGTCGGAGAGCTCCTCCTCGGGCACCAGGACCTCGCCCATCACCGCGTCGGTCATCAGCGCGATCAGCTCGTCCTTTTTGCGAACGTAGTGGTAGAGGGTCATCGTTCCGGCACCGAGCTTCTGGGCGACGCGCCGCATCGAGACCGCCTCGAAGCCGTCGGAATCGGCGATCTCGATCGCCGCCTGGGCAATCTCGGCACGGCTGTGGGACGGTCGCCGGGACCCCGGCTCCTCGCGGAACCAGACCAGCATCTCCCTCGCCTTGTCCTGGCTTTGCTCGACCTGCTCGCGCGCCCGCTCGAGCTCGCGCGTGGCCCGCTCGGTGGCCCGCTCGACGCTCTCCGCCGCCCGCTCCGCCGCCCGCTCGATGTTCTCGGCGGCGCGTCGTTCGGCCCGCTCCCGAGCCTGCGCGGCGCGCTCCTCGGCCTTCTCCCGCTCCCGCTCCGCGCGCTCCTTCGCAGCCGTCGGTTTCGGTCGAGATGACATTTCGTACATCGTACTGCTAGGCTGACCGTACGCCGTACTACTACAACGTACGAGGTACGAAATGAATGCGAACATTCAGAACGACGCCAGCGTCGTCGCCAACGGGCTCGGCAAGCGCTACGGCGAGCAGTGGGCTCTGCGCGAGTTCGACCTCGAGGTCGCGAGCGGCTCGGTGCTCGGCCTGCTCGGCCACAACGGGGCGGGCAAGACCACCGCGATCCGCATCCTCACCACCCTTGCCGCCCCGACCGAGGGTAGCGGCAGCGTCGCCGGCTTCGACGTCGTCCACCAGTCCGCGGAGGTCCGCGAGCGGATCGGGCTGACGAGCCAAGCCGCCACCGTGGACGGGCTGCTGAGCGGTGCCGCCAACCTCGAGATGATCGGCCGGCTCTACCACCTGCCGCGCAAGGTGGCCCGCGCCCGCGCCGAGGAGCTGCTGGCCGAGCTGCGACTTGCGGACGCCGGCGAGAAGCTGGTCCGCGACTACAGCGGCGGCATGCGCCGCCGGCTCGACCTCGCCGCCAGCCTCGTCGCCTCGCCCCCGGTCCTCTTCCTCGACGAGCCGACCACCGGCCTCGACCCGGAAAGCCGCAACGAGCTCTGGGACCTGCTGCGCCAGCTGGTCAGCGGCGGCACCACGCTGATCCTCACCACCCAGTACCTGGAGGAGGCCGACCGGCTCGCCGACGAGGTCGTCCTGCTCGACCACGGAAAGATCGTCGCCACCGGCTCGCCAACCGAGCTGAAGGCGCGGCACGGCGGCGAACGCGTGGTCGTCACCGTCGACGCCGAGGCCGAGCTGCCGGCGGCGGCCACCGCGCTCGAGCGGGTCGCCGCCGGCGACCCGGAGGTCGACGCCGAAGCGCTGCTGGTGACCGCACCCGCCAGCGAATCGACTCGCCTGATCGAGGTCGTCCGCGCCCTCGAGGAGGCTGGCGTCGACGCCCACGACGTGCGCCGCCGCGAGGCGACGCTCGACGACGTCTTCTTCTCCCTCACCGGCCCACGCACCCAGCCGCCGCCGGACAGAAACGACCCAACCGACGACCGCGAGGAGGCGGCCGCATGAACGCCGAAGCCATCACCAACACCTTGCCCACCACCCCCGCCGGACCGGCCAGGCTCCGCTGGCTTCTCAGCGACGCGGCGGTCCTGGCCAAGCGCCAGTTCGCCCACATCCGCCAGATTCCCGAGAAGCTCTTCGACGTCACCCTGCAGCCGCTGATGTTCGTGCTGCTGTTCAGCTTCGTCTTCGGCAACGTGATCCACGTCCCGGGCGGCGGCGACTACCACGAATACCTGATCGGCGGGATCCTCGTGCAGACCCTCGCCTTCGGGATGATGGGCCCCGGGGTCTCGATGGCGACCGACCTCGGCGAGGGGATCATCGATCGCTTCCGCTCCCTGCCGATGTCGCGGCCGGCCTACCTGCTCGGCCACCTCACGGCCGAGTTCTCGGCCACCGTGCTGGCGGTGGCGATCATGGTCATCAGCGGCCTGATCGTCGGCTGGGGGATCTCCTCCAGCCCGCTCGAAGCGCTGGCCGGATTCGGGCTCATCCTGCTACTGGCGATCGCGATGATCTGGCTGGGCACCCTGGTCGGCGTCGTCGTCCGGACCCCGGACGCGGTCCAGGGGATCGCCTTCGTCGCGGTCTTCCCGCTGACCTTCGTAGCCAACACCTTCGTCCCCGTCTCCGGCCTGCCTGACGGGCTCCGCCAGTTCGCCGAATACAACCCGGTCAGCGCCTGGTCGGCGGGGATCCGGACCCTGTTCGGCAACCCGACCGCGATCCCCGACGGCTCCGCCTGGCCACTCGAGCACTCGGTGCTCGCCTCGGTGATCTGGTGCGCGATCGTGCTGGCGGTAACGGTGCCGCTGACCCTCCGCGCCTACCGCAACCGCACCGCCGGTTGAGCGCCCCGCGGTTGTCCTTCGGCCCGAAGGACAGCCGCGCTCAGGCGTCCTCGGCCGCGACGCGGCCGGACTCGATCGCGTCGAGCAAGGCCTGGTGGTCGCGCAGGTTCAGCTCGGCATAGTCGGCAGCGAAGGAGCAGATCGCCCGGTCGAAGCTGTCGCCGGTGCCGAGGTAGGACGCGATCGCAAAGCGGTTCCCGGAGCGAGCGTGGGCGCGGGCCAGGGTCCAGCCGCAGATCCGCGCGTAGACCTCGAGCCCCGAGGCAGAGAGCCGCTCGACGTCGGCCGAGCGCTTCCAATCCCAGAGCTGGCGCACATAGAAGTCGCGTTCGCGGCCGTCGAGCCCGGTCGCCCGGCACCAGCCGAGGAAGATGTCGCTGGCCGCCTGCATCAGCCGCTGCCCCTCGACCACCCGCTGGCCGTGGTTCGGCCACTGGCTGGCGCCGGCGTAGGGCTCCATCACCGAGGCCTCGGCCTCCTTCGCCTGCAGGAAGAGCGGGTCGCGGTCGCCGGGGCCGGCCAGCAGCAGCACCCAGGCGCGGGTGCCGACGCTGCCGACCCCGACCACTTTGCGGGCGATCTCGCGGAACTCGTAGCCGTCGAACAACACCCGCATCTCGGGGCCGAGCGATTCGCGGTAGGCGACGACGACGCCCTTCAGCATCTCCAGGATCGGACGGCCGTCAGCCGCCGCGACCAGCTGCTCGCCCGGGACCAGGATCGGCGGTTCGGAGCGGAAGCGGATCTGGCCGTCGACGTCTTCGGTCAAGCGATCGAGCGCCCGCAGGCTGTCCTTCGACTGCGCCTTTTCGGCGCCTCGGCGCACCCGCGCCAGCTCGCTCGCTTTGATCCCGCCCGCTTCCTCCGCCGCCGCCTCTTCGATCGCTTCCTCGACGTCGAGCCGCGCGTACCAGACCTCGAGGTTGCCGAGCGAGGCGAACTCGCGCATCGCCTCGCGATAGGTGCGGACCGCCCGCATCACCGCCGCCTCGCACTTGCGCGGCTTGAAGCCGCGTTCGCGGGCGGCGATCGAAAAGCTGGCGGCGAGCCGCTTGACGTCCCACTCCCACGGCCCCGGCAGGGTCTCGTCGAAGTCGTTGAGGTCGAAGACGAGGCGCCGGTCGGGCGCCGCGAAGGCGCCGAAGTTGGAGAGGTGGGCGTCGCCGCAGGCCTGCACCCGCAGCCCCGAGATCGGGGTCCCGGCGAGGTCGGCGGCCATCACCGCGGCGGCGCCGCGGAAGAAGGCGAAGGGCGATGCGGCCATCCGCCCGTAGCGGATCGGGACTAGGTCGGGGACGCGGGTCTCCGCCTGGCGCTCGAGGATCGCGATCGGATCCTCGCGGCCGGCCGGCGCCTCGAAGCCGGCGTGGCTGGAGCGACGCGCTGCCGAGCGCGCCGCCCTACCCTCAGCGGCGCTCTCGACGGCGGTGCTCATCGATCAGACGGTAGCCGCTGCGGTCTCCGATTGCGAATCGCGAGCGGTGTCGGCAGCTTTCTCCTCGGCCTCCGGCGGGCGCTCGTCGATGTTCCGCGGCAGCAGCACCTCTTTGGCGATGACCAGGCGCTGGATCTGGCTGGTCCCCTCGTAGAGCTGCATGATCTTCGCGTCGCGCATCAGTTTCTCGACCGGGTACTCCTTGATGAAGCCGTAGCCGCCGTAGACCTGGACGGC
>DASXFL010000008.1:0-6480 GCA_036489595.1 Solirubrobacterales bacterium | reverse complement strand
TGAAGAACGAGAGCCCGCAGCGAGCGGGCCTCGTGCTGGCGACGCTGATCCTCGTCGCCGGGGTCGCCAACCTCAACCTCTCGGTCGCCAACGTCGCCCTGCCGGACATCGGCAAGGCCTTCGACGCCGGCCAGACCGGGGTCGACCTGGTCGCGGTCGGCTACTCGCTCGGGCTGGCGGCCTCGGTCCTCTACCTCGGCGCGATCGGCGACCGCTACGGCCGCAAGCAGATGCTGGTGCTGGGGATGGCGCTCTCGGTCCCGGCCTCGATCCTGGCGGCGGTTGCGCCCTCGATCGAGGTCCTATTCGCGGCCCGGGTCCTCGGCGGGGTCGCCGCCGGGATGGCCTACCCGACGACGCTGGCGCTGATCACCGCGCTCTGGTCGGGGGCGGCGCGGACCAGATCGATCGCGCTCTGGTCGGCGATTGGCGGCGGCCTCACGGCACTCGGGCCGCTGCTTGCGGGAGCGCTCCTCGAAGGCTTCGACTGGCCCTCGGTCTTCATCGTCACCGCGCCGCTGGCGGCGATCGCCTGCGCCCTTGCCTGGAAGCTGGTGCCGGCGCACGTCAACGAGACGACCGAGCCGGTCGACCACTACGGCGGCGTCCTCTCGATCGCGATGGTCGGGGCGCTGGTGCTTGCGATCAACCTGGCGCCGGAACCGGGCAAAGGGGCGACCGCGATCGGGCTAGGGATCGTCGCCCTGGCCGCAGCGGCGGCCTTCGTGATCCGCCAGCGGCGGGCGGCGGCGCCGCTGTACGACCTGAAGATCGCCGCCCGCCGCACCTTCTGGGTCGCGGCACTGGCCGGCATCATCGTCTTCGGGGCGCTGATGGGGGCGATGTTCATCGGCCAGCAGTTCGTCCAGAACGTGCTCGGCTACTCGACCCTCGAAGCGGGGCTGACGATCCTGCCGGGAGCGCTGGGGATGATCGTCGTCGCGCCGCGCTCGGCGAAGCTGGTCGAGAGCCACGGCTCGCGCTTCACGCTCCTGCTCGGGTACGTCTTCTGCCTCCTCGCCTTCGTCGTCATGCTCGTCCTCTGGGACGAGGGCGCGAGCTACGTCGTCGTCGGCCTCGGCTACCTGCTGATGGGGATCGGCGTCGGCTTCGCCGGCACCCCCGCCTCGCGCTCGCTGACCGGCTCGGTGCCGGTCAAGCGCGCCGGCATGGCCTCGGGCACCGCCGACCTCCAGCGCGACCTCGGCGGCGCGATCCTGCAGTCGATCTTCGGCGCCCTGCTGACCGCCGGCTACGCCGCCAGCTTCGCCAACTCGATCTCAGCCTCGCCGCACGGCGGCGAAGTCAGCGAAAAGGTCCAGAACGAGCTCACCAAGTCGTTCTCCAGCGCCGCCACCACGGCTCAGCAGTACCCCCAGTACGCCAACCAGATCGTCGCCGCCGCCCGCCAGTCCTTCCTCGACGGCGGTGACTGGACCTACGCCGCTGGCGCGATCGCCGTCCTCGTCGGCGCCGCCGTCGTCTTCTTCCTCTTCCCCCGCCACGACGACGAGCTGGCGCTCCTGCAGCGCTTCCACGCCGAGGACGCCGGCGGCTGATGGCGCGGCGGATCAGCCTGATCGGAGTCCCGACCAGCGCCGGCGCCTTCGCCCCCGGCCAGGAGCAGGCGCCGGCGGCGCTGCGGAAAGCGGGTCTGGTCGCGGCGCTGGAGACAGCCGGGCTCGAAATCGAGGACCGCGGCGATCGCCAGGTCTGGCGCTGGCGCCCTGACCGCGACGAGCCGCGTGCCCAGAACGTCGGTGCGGTGGTCGAGATCGTGCGCGAAACGGCAGAGCGGGTCGCGTTGGTGTCGCATAGCGAGACAAACGCGACCCAAGCGGTGGCGCTCGTCCTCGGCGGCGACTGCACGGTGGGGTTTGGGACGGTCGCGGGGGCGCTCGCGGCCGGCGGCGAGGTCGGGCTCATCTACTTCGACGCCCACGCCGACCTCAACGTGCCCGGCTCGGTCCCCGAGGGGGCGCTCGACTGGATGGGGATGGCGCACATGCTGGCCGAGCCGGGCACCCGGCCGGAGTTGGTCGAGGTCGGGCCACGAACGCCGCTGCTGCGGGACGAGCAGGTGCTGCTGTTCGGCTGGGGGCCCGAGCAGGCAACCGAGTTCGAGCGGGCAGCGATCGAGCGCCGTGACCTCGAGCGGATCCCGGTCGCGAAGGTCGCCGCCGACCCCGCGGGCGCCGCGGCGCGGGCGTTGGCCTCGCTCGAAACGCGCTGCGAGCACCTGCTCGTCCACTTCGACGTCGACGTCGTCGACTTCACCGACACGCCGCTCTCCGAGAACTTGGGCCGCAACGAGGGGCTGCCGTTCGCGAGCGCGCTCGCCGCCCTCGGCGTCCTCCTCGCCTCGCCGAAGCTGGCAGCGCTGACGATCACCGAGCTCAACCCGGACCACCGCGAGGAGGGCAGCGAGGCGATCGAGCAGTTGGTCGAGGCGCTTGCCGCCGGGCTCGCAGCCGGCCCGTCCTAGCCGGTCGGCGCCGGGGCGCGGCTACGATCGATCGATGGAGAGCGGCGACAGAGGCGGGGTCGCCTTCGAGAGCGCCGCCGGCCGCTGGCTGCTCGCGGTCTCGGTCGCCGGCTCCGGGATGGCCTTCCTCGACGGCACCGTCGTCAACGTCGCCCTCCCCGACATCGGCCGCGACTTCAGCGCCACCACCAGCTCGCTGCAGTGGATCCTCAACGGCTACCTGCTGACCCTGGCCTCGCTGATCCTGCTCGGCGGCTCGCTCGGCGACCGCTTCGGGCGGCGGCGGGTGTTCGCGATCGGAGTCGGGCTCTTCACCTTCTCCTCGCTGCTCTGCGCGGCGGCGCCGAGCGCCGAGGCGCTGATCGGCGCCCGGCTGCTGCAGGGGATCGGCGGCGCCCTGCTGACCCCCGGCAGCCTGGCGATCATCGAGGCCAGCTTCCGGCCCGCCGACCGGGCACCGGCGATCGGCGCCTGGTCGGGACTCGGCGGCGTCGCCACCGCCTTCGGCCCGCTGCTCGGAGGCTGGCTGATCGGGGCGATCTCCTGGCGGGCGATCTTCCTGATCAACCTGCCGATCGGGATCTTCGTGATCTGGGCGGCGACCCGGCACGTGCCGGAGAGCCGCGACCCGATGGCCGCCGGGCGGATCGATTACCGCGGCGCCGTGCTGGCGGCGCTCGGGCTCGCCGGTACCACCTACGCGCTGATCGAAGCGCCGGAAATGAAGTCGCCGCCCCTGGTCTGGGCCGCGGCCGCGATCGGCGTTGCCTCGCTGGTCGGCTTCTTCGTCGCCGAGCGCCGTGTCGCCAACCCGATGCTGCCGCTGGAGATCTTCCGCTCGCGCCAGTTCAGCGCCGCCAACGCCGTCACCTTCGTCGTCTACTCGGCGCTCGGCGGCTTCTTCTTCCTGCTCGTCGCCTTCCTCCAGGTCTCGCTCGGCTACTCGCCGATCGCCGCCGGCGCCGCCTCGCTCCCGGTCACGGTGCTGATGCTGCTGTTCTCGGCCCGCTCGGGGATGCTGGCGCAGCGGATCGGCCCGCGCCTGCCGCTCACGCTCGGTCCCCTGATCATCGCCGCCGGCTTCCTGATGATGACCCAGCTCGACGCCGGCTCCAGCTACCTGACCGGGATCCTGCCGGCGATCGTCGTCTTCGGTGCCGGCCTCACCCTGGTCGTCGCCCCGGTCACCGCGACGGTCCTCGCCGCCGCCGACAGCCGCCATTCGGGGATCGCCTCCGGCGTCAACAACGCCGTCGCCCGGGTCGGTAGCCTGCTCGCCGTCGCCGTTCTGCCACTCGCCGCCGGCCTCACCGGCGAGAGCTTCTACGACCCGGCGAAGATGGTCGGTGGCTTCCAGACGGCGATGGGAATCTGCGCCGTGCTCTCGGCTCTCGGCGGCGTCCTCGCCTGGTTCACGATCTCCGCCAACGTCCTCCACGCCGAGCCCGAGCCCGGCGGCGACACCCCGGAGCGGCTCTGCGAGGACTACACCTGCGCGATCAACGGAACGCCGCTGCGGCCGGGACGCGAGGCCGAGTGCGACGCGCCGCCGCCGGGCACTACTCCGCGGCGAACCGTCGCGCGAACTCGGTGAAGGCGTCGAGCGAGGCCGGGTTGGCCAGCGAGCCCCTGCTGACCACCTTCTCCGGGTCGCCGCCCATCAGGATCCGTTTGACCGGCACCTCGACCACCTTGCCGGAGAGGGTGCGCGGCACCTCGGCGATCGCGAAGGCGGCGTCGGGGACGTGGCGAGGGCTGCAACGATCGCGCACCGCCCGCGCCATCCGCTTGGTCAGCTGCTCGTCCAGCTCAGCCCCCTCGCGGAGGACGACGAAGAGGGCGATCCAGCCGTCGGTCCCCGGCCGCGGCAGATCGACGACGAGGGCGTCGAGCAGCTCGGGGACGCCGTCGAGCGCGCGGTAGATCTCGGCGGTGCCGATCCGGATCCCGCCGCGGTTGATCGTCGAGTCGGAGCGGCCGTAGATCACCGCGGTGCCGCGCTCGGTCATTTCCAGCCAGTCGCCGTGGCGCCAGGCCCCCGGATACATCTCGAAATAGGCCTCGCGGTAGCGCGAGCCGTCCTCGTCGCCCCAGAAGTAGATCGGCATCGAGGGCATCGGCTCGGTCACCACCAGCTCGCCGACCACGCCCACCACCGGCTCGCCCGCCGGGTCGAACGCGGCCAGGTCGACACCGAGCAGCGGCCCCTGCAGCTCGCCGCGGTAGACCGGCAGGGTCGGGACACCGCCGACGAAAGAGGTGCAGACGTCGGTGCCGCCGGAGGTCGAGAAGAGCCAGAGGCGCTCGCCGAGGTGCTGGTAGAGCCAGTCGAAGCCCTCGGGGGCGAGCGGCGAGCCGGTCGAGCCGAGCGCCCGCAGAGCCGAGAGGTCGCGGCCGTCCTCGGGGACGACGCCAGCCTTGATCGAGGCGGAGACGAAGGCGGCGCTGGTCCCCAGCACGGTGATCCCGGCTTCCTCGGCGAGGTCCCAGACGCGGCCGAGGTCGGGGTAGCCGGGGTTGCCGTCGAAGAGGACGATCGGCGCCGCGGTCAGCAGGCCGGAGACGAGGACGTTCCACATCATCCAGCCGGTCGTCGTGAACCAGAAGAAGCGGTCCTCGGGGCCGAGGTCGTGCTGTAGCCGCAGGTGCTTCAGGTGCTCGAGCAGGATCCCCCCCTGGCTCTGGACGATCGCCTTCGGCAGCCCGGTCGTGCCGGAGGAGTAGAGGACCCAGAGCGGCGAGGCGAAGGGCACGCGGTTGAAGGTCAGCTGATCGGCGCCCGGCGCGCCGGCGCCGAGCTCCTCCCAGGCGAGCGCCCCCTCGAGCCCGCCCTCGGCGCCGAGGTAGCTGACCAGCACCGTGTGCTGCACGGAGGGCAGCTGCTCGCGCAGCCGCGCAACCACGTCGAGGCGGGGGAAGTCCTTGCCGCCGTAGCGATAGCCGTCGACGCCAATCAGCGCCTTCGGCTCGATCTGGGCGAAGCGGTCGGTGACCGAGTCGGCGCCGAAGTCGGGCGAGGCCGAGGACCAGACCGCGCCCAGCGAAGCGGTAGCGAGGAAGGCGACGATCGTCTCGGCGACGTTCGGCATGTAGGCGACGACGCGGTCGCCCTCTTCCACCCCGAGCTCGCGCAGGCCGGCCGTGACCCGGGCCACCTCGGCCCGCAGCTCGGCCCAGCTCAGCCGCTCGAGCGGACGCAGCTCGGAGGCGGCGAAGATCGCCACCTCCTCGTCGGCGTGCCCGCGGAAGACGTGCTCGGCGTAGTTGACGCGGGTGCCGGGGAACCACTCGGCGCCAGGCATCTCGCGGCTGCCGAGGACGGCGCCGGGCTCGCCGTCGGAGATCACCTCGAAGTAGTCCCAGATCGCCCGCCAGAAGTCCTCGAGGTTGTCGACCGACCACTGCCAGAGCTCGTGGTAGCCGTCGACCTCGACCCCGCGCGCTGCCGCCAGCCAGCGCACGAACTGGGTCAGCGCGGCGCGCTCGAGGTGCTCTGCGGTCGGCTGCCAGATCGGGGCGATCTCCTCGGCGGCGGCCATCGCGCCGAACTCTATGGTGTGCCGGTGACTGCGGGCCGGCTGAGCGTGCGGGTGGGAGTGGGGCTGAGCCCGCTAGCGCCGGGACCCCCAGATCCGGCCTTCTGGGAGCTGGTGGCGACGCTCGAGGAGGTCGGCTACGACTCGCTCTGGCTCAACGACTCGCCGGGCCGGCTCGGCAGCCTGGCGCCACTGCCGGCCCTAGCCGCGGTCGCGGCGCGGACCGAGCGGCTGAAGCTCGGGACCAACGTGCTGGTCCTGCCGCACCGCCACCCGGTGGTGCTGGCGCGGGAGCTAGCGACGCTCGACGTGCTCTCGGCCGGCCGCCTGCTGCCGGCGGGCGGGCTCGGCGTCGACCTGCCGCGTGAGCTCGAGGCGACCGGGGTGGTGAAGGCCGAGCGGGGGCCGCGGGTGGAGGAGTCGGTGGCGGTGATCAAGCGGCTCTGGGAGGGCGGGCCG
>DASXFL010000002.1:0-19197 GCA_036489595.1 Solirubrobacterales bacterium | reverse complement strand
ACGACGTCGGGCTCCTGGTCAGCGACGAAAGCGGGCAGCCGAGCAGCGCCGAATACTTCGATTCCAATTACGAAAACGACATCTCCTTCCTGAGGATCTCCGCCAGCTCGCCGCCGGTGCTGACCGGCTCTACCAAGGTCGGCCTGCCGGGGCTGCCGCAAGGGTGCGTCGGCGGCAACTTCAAGCTCCACATCGTCGTCGCCGCGGCCAACGTGAAGAAGATCTCGGCCTCGCTCTTCCTCGGCTACGACAAGGAAGGCGTCGGCCAGGAATGGAGCCGCAGCTCGCACGGCTCGAACAGGCTGGGCGCGGCGGTGCCGATCACGCAGCTGCTCGAATACCGCCATCCCTTCTACGCGACCGTCTACAAGCTGAAGGTGAAGGCGCGGATCAAAAGCGGCACCCGGCTAAAGCGCACGATCGAATTCCAGCTCTGCTGAAATTCGGGTGAGCGCGACATGGCCGGCGATCTCGACATCCCCTCCTGCAGCCTCGACGGCTCCGAGCTCCTCAGCCAGCGCGAGCGCTACGCGGAGATCGGGCGCTCGGCCCTCGGGTTCGAGCGCTCGGCGGGGTCGCTGACGGTGACCCTCGGCCCTGCGGTCGACCGGGCCCTAGTCGAGGAGGCGGTCCGGATCGAGCGCGGCTGCTGCCCCTTCTTCGAGATCGAGCTCGATCCGGGTGAGGGGCGGCTGACGATCGGCGTCGCCGAGGCGGAGCAGGCGCCGGCGCTGGAGGCGATCGCCTTCGCCCTCGGCTTCGGCGAGGGCCCTCCCGCGCCCGCTGCCTAAGCATGGCGAGCGTGCATGGCCACGGGCACGAGCACGACCCCGACCACCCGCACTCGCACGACCACAGCCACGACGGCGGGCACGGGCACAGCCACGGCCTCGTCGACCCCTCGATCAAACGCTCGCGGGAGGGCCTGCGGGCGGTCCTCGCCAGCCTCCTAATCCTCGGCACCACCGCCGCCCTGCAGGTCGTCGCCTTCGTCCTCGGCGGCTCGGTCGCCCTCCTCGCCGACCTGATCCACAACGCCGGCGACGCCCTCACCGCGGTCCCGCTCGGGGTCGCCTTCCTGATCCGCTCCGCCACGGCCGAGCGCTACGCCGGCTACTTCGTCGTCGCGACGATCTTCCTCAGCGCCTGCGTCGCCTTCGGCGAGTCGATCGACCGCCTCCTCAACCCCCGGAGCCTGACCCACCTGTGGGCGCTAGCGGGGGCCGGCGTGATCGGCTTCCTCGGCAACGAGGCCGCCGCCTGGGTGCGACTGCGCGCCGGGAAGCGATTGCGGAGCCCGGCGCTGGTTGCCGACGGTTACCACGCCCGGACCGACGGCATCGTCAGCCTCGCCGTCGTCGCCAGCGCGGTCCTGGTTGCCCTCGGCGTCACCGTCGCCGACCCGCTGATCGGGATGGTGGTGACCGTGGTAATCCTCCGCATCACCTGGCACTCCTACCTGGTCGTCCGCGATTCGCCGCAGCACGCGTCGGGGTAGCCGGGAGACCTCAGCGAGCATCGCGGGCGCGGCTGGGTCGCGTTGGTGTCGCTATGCGAGAGAAAGGCGACCCATGAGGTCAGCGATGACCCGGAGCGATCTGGCCGCGCGGGAGCCGACTCGCTCGGCCTTCCCGCAACGCCTGCCGCAGGGCGGCGCTGAAGCGGCCCGGCCCCCAGCGGCGGGCGCCGACCCGGCGCCGCAGCTCGCGGCGGTTGGCGCTGCCGTGCTCCTCGAGCGCCTGCGCGATCATCTCGACCTCGACCTCGAGCGGCACCTCGACGTAGGGGCCCCCGCCGGCGGATAGCCCACGCGCGGACCAGACCGGCTGCCGGGCCCGCGGCGGCGGCAGGCGCGACGGCTGCGGCTCGTCGTGCTGATCCTCCTCGCCGCCCTCCCCTTCCCCACCCCCGCCCTCGGCGGTCAGCGGTTCGGCCACTTCCTCGAGCTGTTTCTGCTCGGCCTTGACCCCGAAGAGAAGCTCGGCGATGCCGCCGAGCGCCATCACCACGGCGCCGATGAAGAAGCCGATCGCCAGCTGTTCTTCGGAGCCGGAGTTGATCAGGTGGCCGAAGAGGAGCGGCCCAGCGATGCCGCCGGCGGCGGTGCCGACAGCGTAGAAGAAGGCGATCGAGAGCGCCCGCGTCTCCATTGGGAAGATCTCGGAGACGGTCAGGTAGGCAGAGCTGGCGCCCGAGGAGGCGAGAAAGAAGATCGCCAGGACGAAGGCCATGAACGACCAGGTGGTGAGGCTTTCGCTGAGCAGGAAGACGCCGAGGACGGCGGTCAGCACCGCCGAGCCGAGGTAGGTGCCGGCGACCATCGGCTTGCGGCCAACGGTGTCGAAGAGCCGGCCCAAGGTCAGCGGCCCGATGAAGTTGGAGATCCCGAAGAGGGCGATGTAGAGCGGGATCGTCCCCGAGCCGACTTCGAAGAATTCGCCGAGGATCGTGCCGAGGTCGAAGGTGACGGCGTTGTAGAGGAAGGCCTGGCCGATGAAGAGGGCGAGGCCGAGCACGGTCCGGCGCGGATACTTGCGAAAGGCGGTGCGGGCGATCTCGGTGAAGGGGATGCGCTGGCGAGGGTGGACGGTGATCGTCCCTTCCGCCTCCGGCAGCTCCTCGCCGGTGTCCTCGCGCACCTCCGCCTCGATCTCGCCGACGATCTCCTCCGCCTCGGGCTCGTGGCCGTGGATGAAGAGCCAGCGCGGGCTCTCGGGGACCTTGCGGCGGACGATCAGGATCCCGAACCCGAACAGCGCCCCCATCCCGAAGGCGAGCCGCCAGCCGACGTCGGCGGCGAACAGCGCCGTGTCGAGCAGGGCGGTGGCGGCAAGGGCGCCGGCGGCGGCGCCGAGCCAGTAGCTGCCGTTGATGATCAAGTCGACCCGGCCACGGACCCGGGCCGGGATCAGCTCGTCGATCGCCGAGTTGATCGCCGCGTACTCGCCGCCGATCCCGGCGCCGGTGAAGAAGCGGGCGGCGTAGAAGTACCAGGCGGTGAAGGAGAAGCCCGTGGCGATGGTGGCGGTGATGTACACGCCGAGAGTCACCAGGAACAGCTTCTTGCGGCCGAAGCGGTCGGTCAGCTGGCCGAAGAAGAGGGCGCCGATGCAGGCGCCGCCGACGTAGAAGGCGGCCGCGGTGCCGATCTGGGAGGCGTCGAGACTGATCCCGGAGCCGTGTTCGGTGAGACGGTCGCCGATAGAGCCGACGATCGTCACCTCGAGCCCGTCGAGGATCCAGACCGTTCCCAGCCCGATCACCACCATCCAGTGGAAGCTCGACCAGGGCAGGCGGTCGAGGCGGGACGGGATTTCGGTCTCGATCTCCTGCTGCTCGCTCTCGACTCCCCTCTTCCGCGCCACGATCGCTGCCTACCCGCGGAGGTCGTCGGCGAAGCGGAGGCCAGCGACGATCGCCGAGGGATGAATGGTGACGGCGGCGTGCGCGGCCAACGGGGTCTCGAGCTCACGGCTGCGGTCACGGGTAACCCGCACCGAGGGCCCGAAGACCGAGCGAGCCGCGGTCGCTCCCAGTGCCAGCAGCGGCGCGGTCCTCACCGCCTCGACCTCGGCCTCAAGCCACGGCCTGCAGGCCTCGACCTCGCCCACCCGCGGTCGTCTGGTGGAGGCGGCGCTTGCCGCGCGGGCGCCACTTCAAGTGCTTGACCGCGGTGGTCAGGTAGACGTCGCCGCGCTCGATCCCGGCCCCGGCCAACGCCCGGCCGAGGAGGCGGCCGGCGGGACCGACGAACGGCACCCCCTCGCGGTCCTCGCGGTCGCCCGGCTGCTCACCGACCAGCGTCAGCTCCGCCTTGCGCGGCCCGGCCCCGAACACGGTCTGGCGTCGGCATCCCGCTGGCACCGCTAGCCGCCCCGCAGCTCCGGCAGCACCCGCTCACCGTAGACGCCGATCGCCGCCTGGGGGTCGGCGCCGGAGTTATTCATCAGTGCCACCGCCGTCGCTCCCATCGCTTCGACCTCGCGGATTCGCTCGGCGTGGACGGCCGGGTCGGCGTCGATGATCATCGCTTCGCGCAGCTCCTCGTCGGAGATTTGCGCCGCGCCGTGCTCGTACATCGCCGCCGGGTCGTGCCAGTCGTCCTTGAAGAACTCCTGCGGCTGCGCGCCCTTCCAAACGCGGGCGCCCTCGAGCGCAGCCTCGTCGTCCTCGGCCCACGAGAAGGCGGCCTGGAGGACGACCTCGCCGGGCTCGCGGCCGGCGTCGGCGGCGGCGGTGCGGTAGGCGTCGAGGATACCCGGCACCGATTCGGGGTCGGCGAGGGTCCAGAGGCCGTCGCCGAGGCGGCCGGCAACGGCGGCTGCCTGGGGACCGAAGGCGGAGACGTAGATCGGCGGCCGCCGGCCCTCCGGCAGGGTGTGGATCCTGGCGCCGTCGGCGCCGAAGTGCCGGCCGCCGCCGCTCAGCTTCTCGCCGTCCCAGAGAGCGCGGATCATCTCCAGCGCCTCGGCCATGCGGTCGATCTGCTCGGCCGGGCTCGGCCAAGGCGCCCCCAGCGGCGACTCGTTCAGCGACTCGCCGGAGCCGAAGCCGAGGTAGGGCCGGCCGGGGAACATCGTCTCCAGGGTCGCCCAGGCCTGGGCGATCAGCGCCGGGTGGTAGCGCGGCCCGGCCGGCGTCACCGCGGTGCCGAGGGCGACCCGCTCGGTCGCCTGGCCGGCGGCGCCGAGCCAGACCCAGGCGTTGCCGGACTCCCCTCCCTCCCACCAGGGCTGGAAATGGTCGCTGCAGCCGATCCCGTCGAAGCCGGCGCTCTCGGCGGCGGTCGCCTGGCGCAGCAGCTGGTCGGGCGGGAACTGCTCGTGGGCGCTGAGGTGGAGGTAGCGCATGGCCGGCGTCTACCCGCGTTTATCGCCTTCGGAACCGGGGGTAGGCCGGCCCCATCGCCGCTCGCGCAGACAGCCCCACCGCCACCAGCCGCGGTCGCCTGCGGCGCTCGGACTGCCGCACCCAGGGGATCGCCCGGGTCGGCGCCGGTCGCGGCTTCAGCTACCGCGACGCCGACGGCGAGCGGATCGAGGACGAGGAGACGCTGGCGCGGATCCGCGAGCTGGCGATCCCGCCAGCCTGGAAGGAGGTCTGGATCTGCCCCGACCCGCTCGGCCACCTGCAGGCGACCGGGATCGACGCCGCCGGCCGCAAGCAGTACCGCTACCACGACCGCTGGCAGCAGCGGCGGGCCGAACAGAAGTTCCGCGTGGTGCGCGACTTCGCCGCCGAGCTGGCGCGGCTGCGCCGCGCCGTGACCCGGGACCTGCGCAAGCAGGGAATGCCGCGCGAGCGCGCCCTGGCCTGCGCCGTGCGCCTGCTCGACCTCGGCTTCTTCCGGGTCGGCGGCGAGGTCTACGCGGAGGAGAACGAGAGCTACGGGCTGGCGACGGTGCGCCGCGAACACGTGACCCTGAAGCGCGACGAGGTGATCTTCGACTTCCCGGCGAAGAGCGGGCAGCGGCGGGTCCAGTCGATCCGCGACCCGGCGGCGCGGCGGGCGATCGAGGCGATGCGGCGGCGGCGCAGCGGCCCCAAGGACCTGCTCGCCTGGCGCCAGGACGGTGGCTGGCGCGACGTACGCTCCGAGGACGTCAACGAGTACATCCAGGACGCGATCGGCCCCGAGTTCTCGGCCAAGGACTTCCGCACCTGGCACGGCACGGTGCTCGCCGCGGTCGAGCTCGCCGGCGAGCCAGAGCCGGTCTCCGAGGCGGCGGCGAAGCGCTCGATCCGGAGGGCGATCGATCGGGTCGCCGAGGCGCTCGGCAACACGCCGGCCGTCTGCCGCCGCTCCTACGTCGACCCGCGGGTGATCGAACGCTTCCGCGAAGGTGAGACGATCAGCCCGCAGGCCTCCGTCGGCGGCCGAATGACGGCGAAGGCGCGGTCGAAGATCGAGCGCGAAGTGCGGGCACTGATCAGCTGAGCCACGGCCCGCCCCGCCCGCCGGTGGAGCTGAGCCGCTACCCGGGCCGCTCTTCGCGGATCTTCCCGCCAGCGTCGAACCAGATCCGGCGGCCGTCAGGGTAGGTGGCGGCGGGGCCGTCGTCGCGGTGGCGGAACATTCCTCGCGGCCGCTCGGGTGGGCCCGGGCCGGACCGCCGTCGCGGTGCAGCCGCCCCGCAGCGTCGCGCCACTCGAGCGCCCCGAGGTGAGGATCAGGAACGGCGTCAGCGCCAGAAGGACGAGCGCAATCGCCGCGGGATAGCGATCGGCGAGCGGGTCCCTTGAAGCTCACTCCGGCCAGCTACCCGCTGCGGACTCAGCGACTCAGGGCCGCTCGGCCTCGCGGACCGCCGCCAGCGGTGGGCGTTCGTCGCAGCGCAGGCGCCACAGGCTGGTGTCGGCGCCGTCGGGGCGGGGGCGGAAGGTGGGCGAGGAGGGGCGGGGGGCGGCGCCGGCGCGGCGCTCGACGGCGACCATCACCTCAGCCGCCATCGCGCTGAGGGCGCGGAGGCTCTGGTGGCGGTTCTGGCGGCTGCCGAGGTCGACCTCGGCGAGGGCGTCGAGGCCGGCGAGGCGGAGGGCGTCGACCAGCATCGCGATCTCGACCCCATAGCCGACCGGGACCGGCATTTTGTCGAGCAGGCGGCGGCGGACCGCAACCTCGCCGGCAAGCGGCTGGGAGAAGCCGGCGAGGCGGGGGAAGTGGAGGTTGAGGAGGGGCCGGGCGACCAGCTCGGTGACCCGGCCGCCCTCGCCGGGCAGCGGCCCGGCGGGCGAGCCGGCGAAAGGGCGCTCGAAGCTGCCCTTGACCAGCTCGACCCCCTCCTCGAGCAGGAGCGGCCCGAGCAGGCCGGTGAGGAAGCCGGGCTCGAAGTCGGCCGAGTCAGCGTCGAGGAAGACGAGGACGTCGGCCTCGACCACAGCCGCCGCTCGCCACATCGCGTCGCCCTTGCCCTGGCAGGGGCCGAGCTCGGGACGGAGCGCGTGCTCCTGGAGGACCTCGGCCCCGGCTCGGCCGGCGAGCTCGGCGGTGCCGTCGGCGGAGTCGGCGTCGACGACGACCAGGCGGTCGAGGAGGCCGCGGTCGCGCAGCGGGGCCAGGGCGGCGACCGTCGCCCCGATCGTCGCCGCGCACTCGCGGGCAGGCAGGATCGCGGCGACGCTCTCGGCCTTCGCTGCCAGCAGCCGCGCCGGCGCGAAGGCAGTGCCGGCGTAGCGGCGGATCGCCAGCCAGCGACCGAGCTCGAGGTCGCGGGCGAGGCCACGCTCGGCGCGGCCCTCGGTGCGGGCGGCGGTGGTGACCCAGACCGAGCCGGGGCGGTGGATGGCGACGCCGCGGGCGGCGAGGCGGTCCTCGAGCTCCTGGTCCTCGAGTGACTCCAGCTGCGCCATGCCGCCGACCAGGCGGTAGGCACGCGGGGTCAGCCCAAGGGAGGCGCCGGAGAAGTGGGCGTGCTCGGCCGGGCCGCGGGTGGTCGCGGCGGCGGTCCGCTGCAGCAGCTCGCGCTCGCGCCGCTCGACCACCTCCGCCGGCAGCGCCGCCGCTTCGGCGGCGTCGAGGAGGATCCGCCCACCGATCGCCTCGGCGCCGGCCTCGAGCGCCTGTAGCTGCCGCGCCAGCCACTCGGGCGGGACGCGGGTGTCGGCGTCGGTGCTCGCCAGCAGCCCCTCCCCCGCCCCGACCGACTCCAGCCGCGCGCAGCCGACGTCCATGCCGAGGGCGCGGGCGAAGCCGGCACCGCGCCCCGGCCCCTCGATCGTCCGCAGCCGCAGCTCCGACCGGCGCTCGGCGGCCGCTGCCACCGCGGCCTCGGTCGCGTCCTCGCAGGCGTCGAGGACGACTATCACCTCGTACTCCTCGGGCCCGATCCCCTCCTGGGTCGCGAGCGCGTCGAGGCAGGCGCCGATCCGGTGCTCCTCGTCGCGGGCGGGGACGACCACCGCCGCCCGCAGCTGCGGCGAGGGCGGCGCCAGCGCCCCCGCCGCACCGCGCGCGCTCAGCTCCACGGCGCCCGTTCCTCGATCAGCCGCTTACCGCTTTCGTAGGCCTCGTCGTCATCGTGGGCGAGAACGCCGACCAGCTCGCCGCCGCGGCCGTAGCGGGCGACGAAGCCGCCGTTCCGGCCCGGCTCGAAGCGGACCTCGTCCCAGCCGTCGCCCCAGCCGGCGTACTTGAGGGTGTGCTCGCCGATCGTCGACCAGAAGCCCGGTGCCTCGTCCCAGCGCGCCTCGCCGTCGCCGGCGAGGGTGCGGCCGGCGACCGCGCCCATGCTCAGCGCCTCGCCCCAGTGCTCGACCCGCAGCCGCCGCTTGGCCACCGCGTTCTCGGCGGCGGCGACGTCGCCGGCGGCGAGCAGCCGCGGATCGGAGGAGACCATCGCCGCGTCGACCGCGATCCCGTCCTCGGCCTCGACCCCGGCCGCCGCCGCCAGGCGGTCGTTGCGGGCGATCCCGAGCGCCAGGACGATCGCGTCGGCGTGGGCCTCGCGGCCGTCCTCGAACCGCGCCACGGGACCCTGAGGCTCGGTGCCGATCTCGGCCAGGCTGGCGCCGGGCAGCAGCTCGACCGCGTGGCCCTCGAGCCAGCCGCGGATCCGCGCCGAGGCCTCCTCGCCGAGCCGCTCGGCCTGTGGGCTCTGCTCCAGCGTCGCCATTCTCACCCCGGCCCCGAGCATCGAGAGCGAGGCCGCCGCCTCGCAGCCGACGAAGCCCGAGCCAACGACGAGGACGACGGATCCGGCCAGGTCGCGCAGCCGCTCGGAGTCGGCGATCGTCCGCACCGTACGGACCGCGGGCCCGTCGGTGCCGGGGATGTCGGGGACGAGCGGGCGGGCGCCGGTCGCCAGCAGGCAGCGCTCGAAGCGCCAGGCGCGGCCGTCGCCGGTGCGAGCCTCGCCGGTCTCGAGGTCGAGCTCGCAGATCTCGGCGTTCGTCTCGACCTCGACCCCGTGCTCGCGGTACCAGCCGGAGCCGCCGAGGAAGAGCTCGCCGCGGCCGATCTCGCCGCGCAGGTACTCCTTGGTCAGCGGCGGCCGTTCGTAGGGCAGCTCGACCTCGGCGGCGAGGATCCGCAGCGGCAGCTCGCCACCCGCCTCGCGGTAGGAGGCAGCCGCCGCGTGGGCCGCCGGCCCGCCGCCGACGATCGCGATCCCCTGCCCCTCAGCCATCGTCCCCCTCTGCCCGATCGTCGCCCGCTGCCGGACGGACCCACGATTCGAGCAGGTAGTCGGCGGTCGACTCGCCGCCGACATAGCGCAGCCCGACCTCGCGCCGCAGGATCGCGTGGACGCCGTCGCCGTCGAGCTCGCGGCGGCGGTCGGGGCGGCGCCAGTGGACGGCGACCAGGGTGCCGCCGGGGGCGAGCGCCGCTTCCATCCCGCGCAGTCCCGCCAGGACCAGCTCAGGACTCCAGTAGTAGAGGATCTCGCTGCAGACGATCGCCGCGAACGGGCCGCTCGGCATCGTCTCCGGCAACACCGCCCGCCGCAGCTCGACGTTCCCGATCCCCGCCACCCGCTCGCTCGCGCGCTCCAGCGCGGTCGGGCTGAAGTCGAGTGCCAGCAGGCTCTGGCAGCGCGGCGCCAGCATCGCCGTGAAGACGCCGACCGAGCAGCCGAGCTCGAGCGCGGAGCCGATCCGCTCCGGCAGATAGGCGAGGGTGCGCCGGTACTTCCGCTGCTCGTAGGCACTGGTCTCGTACGCCCAGGGGTCGGCCGACTGCCGGGCGAGGCGCTCGAAGTGCTCGACCGGGGCGCGGTCCCGGTCCACCGCGCTCATCCTCCGCCCAGCCTCTCGGCGCCGAGCCGGGCCAACAGTGGCTCGAGACGGTGCTGGAGGAGGAAGGTCTCGAGGTCGCGCCGGGCCCGGTCGAGGTCGCCGCCGGTGATGAAGGGGTGCGAGCCGCAGGCCGCGGCGGCGGTCTCCAGCAGGGCTTTCGCGGCACGGTCGATCTCGGCCCGCATCGCGACCGAGACCGGCCACAGCTCGCCGCTGGCGTCGACCGCGGCGGCGGCGCGCTGCAGCCAGGCGTCGGCGGTCCCCGCCAGCGCCTCGATCCGGCCGGCGGCGAGGCGCACCTGCGGCTCCTCGCTGCGCGCCGCGCGCAGCTCGGTGAGCGCCGCCGCGGCGGCGGCGTCGACCATCCCAACCCAGCCGGCGGCGGTCCGCATCGCGTCGCGCGAGAGCCAGGGCTCGCGGCCGAGCTCGCCCGGGCCGCCGAGGACGCCGAGCACCGGCGCGTCGCGGAAGACGACCCGGTGGCTCTCCGAGGCCCGCAGGCCGGCGGCACGGTACCAGTCGCGGTCGATCTCGAGGCCGGCGCAATCGACCAGCGCCAGCCGCGGCGGCGCGCCGTCGTCGGAGCCGGCGAGGACGAGCGCCGCGTCGACGCCGCCGGCGCCCGAGCAGAAGGTCTTCACCCCGCGCAGCGCCAGGCCGTCGCCGCTCTCGACCAGCCGCGCCGGCGCCCCCTCCCCCGGCCCCGGGTCGGCGCCCCAGACGCCGAGCAGGCGGAGGCCGCCCTCGAGCCTCCCCAGCTCGCGCTCGCGCAGCGCCGGCTCGGCCGCCACTTCGAGACGCTCGACCGCGTTCAGGTGGCCGTCGAGGATGCGGCCGACCGAGGCGTCGGCAGCGGCCACCCGCCGCACCAGCGCCCACTCGGCCGCCACCGACCCGCCGCCGCGGGCGGTGCCGATCGTCGCCTCCAGCGCCCCCGCGGCGCCGAGCTCGCGGAACGCCTCGGCCGGGAAGCGCGGCTCGCGGTCGAGCTCCAGCGCCGCGGTGGCGATCGCCGCCAGCGCCTGGTCGAGCCGTGCCGTCGCCGCCGCCTCGCCGAGAGCGCCGAGCCCGGCGCTCATGCCAGCACTCCGTCGGCCTCGGAGATCGGCACGCACTCGAGCCCCAGCCGCCCGGCTTCGGCGAGCAGCCGCCGGGTCAGCGCCATCGTCTCCTCGCAGCCGGTGCGGCGCGCGCCCGGGCCGAGGGCGTCGTGCATCAGCAGGACGTCGCCGTCGCGGAGCCCGCCCTGCGCCACCAGCGCCGCTTGCATCGCCGCCGCCGAGTCGCCGCGCCAGTCGTGGCTGTCGAGGTTCCAGCCCCAGAGCCGCAGCCCGTGGCGGCCGGCGAGGCGCCGGGTGGCCCCAGTCTCCACCCCCCACGGCGCTCGCCAGGCGCGCGGCGCCACCCCGACCGACCCGAGCTGGCGCAGCGCCGTCCGCAGCTCGGCCGCCAGCCCGCTCTCGCTGAGCTCCGAATGACGGATGTGGCGCATGCAGTGCAGCGCCACCTCGTGGCCGTCGGCGAGCATCTGCTCGATCAGGTCGGGGGCCAGCACGGCGCGCGGCGTCGTCACGAAGAAGGTCGCGCAGGCGCCGTGCTGGCGCAACTCCGCCAGCAGCAGATCGGTCCAGAACGGGTCGGGCCCGTCGTCGTAGGTGAGGGCGACCGTGCCGCTCACTCGGAGTTGGGGTCCTCCTCGGCCGCCAGCTCGAGCGAGGCCTCGCGGACCTGCTTCAGGTGGCGCTCCTGGATCGGCAGCGCCCACTCGACCAGCTCGCCGATCTCGGACTCGCCCGCCTTCTCGTTGAGCTTGCCGAGGATCGCCCAGTGCCCGGCCTCGCCGGCCTCGGTCATGGTCAGGAACTCGAAGCCGTCGAGGCCGTCGGAGTCCTCGTCGAGGTAGCTCTCCATCATCTCGACGCCCTCTTCCTTCGTTTCCTCGGCCTGCTCGAGGACGCCGGAGCTATCGCCGTCCCGCGACTCGGCCACCTCGCGGCCGCGCCTCGCGGTCTCCTCGGACTCCTCGCGCAACTCTCCGACGAGATCCGCCTGGGAGCCGCCGTCGAGCAGCGAGCCGACTTTGCCGGTCGCCTCCTGCGCCGCTTCGGCTAGCCCGATCACCTCGCCGAGCTTCTCCTCCAAGGGAGTGACATCAGCCATATCCACCTCCTGAGTAGCTGCCCGTGAGGACCGTGCCGGCCCTCCCTGGAGGCAATCTGGGTTCGTCGACTGCCGCCTACCCGCCGAGCCGCTTCCGGGAAACCGTCGCGCGGCGGCTTCCGCCTCCGCGCGATCGGGGTAGCGGCGCGGCGTAAGAGGGACGATGGACGATGCCGGCCTTCCCTAACAGCCGACCGGCGAGGTCGCCCAAAAAGGCAGCTGCGGCCGCCCTCCAGGTGCCTAGAGCACCGCCGCGCACTCGAGCAGGAGCGCGTGGACGAATGCCTGCGGCAGGTTGCCACGGAGCTGGCGCTGGCCGATATCGAGCTCCTCGGCGAGCAGCCCGGGCGGCCCGCAAGAGGCGCGGTTGCGCTCGAACCAGCGCAGCGCCGCCTCGTGCTCACCCTGCTGCGCGAGCCCGAGGGCGAGCCAGAAGCCGCAGAGGAGGAAGGCGCCCTCGGCTTCGCCGAGCGGCCGCTCGTCGGCCCGGTAGCGGTAGCAGTAGCCGTCCTGCGTCAGCTCGGCGGCGACCGCGTCGAGGGTGGCGCGGGAGCGCGAGTCCTCGGCCGGGACGGCGCCTCGGATCGCCGCCAGCAGCAGCGAGGCGTCGACCCGCTCGTCCTCGGGCGCGCGCTGCCAGCGGCCGTCGCGGTGGAGGCTGTGAGCGGAGGCGTCGGCGAGGAGGGAGTCGGCGAGGGCCTGCCAGCGGGCCGCCCGCTCGCCGCCGGGGCCCTGGCCGGCGATCGCCCGCAGGCCGGCGGCGCAGATCAGGCGGCTGTGGGTCCAGAGCGCCGGTTCGAGCTCCCAGATCCCCGCCTCGGCCTCGGCGCGGCGCTCGGCGATCGCCTCGGCGGCGGCTTCGGCCGCCCGCCAGGCCTCGGCGTCGAGGCCGCCGTGACGGGCGGCGGCGGCGAACAGGAGCAGCGCCTCGCCGAAGAGATCGAGCTGAAACTGGTCGCGGACGCGGTTGCCGACCACGTCGACCCCGCCCGGGTAGCCGGGCAGCTCGAGCCGGCGCTCGGGCGGGACCGGGGCGCCGTCGACCGTGTAAGCCGGCGAGGTCGAGGCGCCGTCGGCGAGGAGGCGGGCGGAGACGAACTCGACCGCTCGCTCCAGCAGTGCCTCAGCCCCGGCAGCGGCGGCCGCCTGGCCGGTGTAGGCCTGGTCGCGGATCCAGGCGTAGCGGTAGTCGTAGCTCCGGCCCTGCTCGGCCCGCTCGGGCAGCGAGCTGGTCGCCGCCGCGACCATGCCGCCGTCGACGCTGGTCAGGCCGCTGAGAACGGCGCAGGCGTGGCGGGCGTCGCGCGGGGCCAGGCTGTCCGCAAAGGCCGGCACGCGCTCGCGCCAGCCGGCCTCGGTCGCCGACCAGAGGTCGGCTGCGGGCAGAGGCGGCTCGGGCGCCTCGCCGCGGGCGAGGACGAGGACGAGGTCGTGCCTCTCCCCCGCCTCCAGCTCCAGCTCCAGGACCAGGGACTTGCCGCCGCCTTCCTCGCGCACCTCCGCCGCCTGGCCGCCGAGCCAGGCCAGCCGCTCCTCGCCCAGCTCGGCCCGCCAGGCGCCGTCGCCGTCACGCCGCAGCCGCGCCATCCCGTGGCGGTCGAAGCCGGCACCGGCGGCCAGCGTCACCTCGACCGCGGCCGGGGCGTCGCGGGCTTCGATCCGCCGCAACAGCACCGCCCGCCCGCGCTCGGCCGGCAGTGCCAGCGCCTCGCGGCTCTCGACGATCCCACGCTCGGTCGCCCAGCGGCTGCGCCAGATCAGGCCGCCGGGCTCGTAGTAGCCGCCCCAGGTGAAGCGGCCGCGCGGGCTCACCGCGTAGGCGCTGCGGCCACCGAGCAGGGCGCAGAAGACGGCGTCGTCGTGCCAGCGCGGAAAGCACATCCAGGCGAGATCGCCGCGGGGCCCGACCAGGGCCCCGCGCTCGCCGTCGGCGAGCAGCGCGTAGTCGCGCAGCGGATGCGGCACCCGCGCCGCCGGCTCGGCCGGATCGGCGCTCATCGGCGCCGCGCCAGCAGCGCCGCCGCGGCCCCGCCGGCGCCGGCAAGGAGAGCGCTGGTCACCGCGCCCCGGTGCTTGCTGGCCCAGAGGAAGGGGCTGCGGGCGCTCGCCCCCTGGTCGAAGATTCCATGGGTCGCCGCCTGCGAGGGGACCGGCTCGAAGAGGTTGTCGGGACGATCGCCCTCCACCGGCTTCCCCTCCATCTGCTGGGACTCGTAGCCCTGGCGCGCCAGGTACCAGTCGGCGAAGCTCGGCGCCAGCTGGTTGCCGGCAATCGCCTTGACCGCGCCCCACCCGACCCAGAGCTCGCGGCGGCGATGGTGGGCGGCGAAGTGGACGGCCTCGGCCGGGACCTCGGGCTGGTAGATCGGCGGCACCGGCTGTGGGTGGTCGGGAAGCCGGGTCCGGCACCAGTTGAACTGCGGCGTGTTGACCGCCGGCAGCTGCACCATCGAGATCCAGATCCCGCTCTTCTCGTGCATCAGCTCGGTCCGCACCGAGTCGGTGAAGCCGCGGATCGCGAACTTGGCGCCACAGTAGGCCGCCTGCAGCGGGATCGCCCGGTAGGCGAGAGCCGAGCCGACTTGGACGATCGTGCCGCGATCGCGCTCGCGCATCCGCTCCAGCGCCGCCATCGTCCCGTGCACGGTGCCGAGGTAGGTGACCCGGGTGGCGCGCTCGAACTCAGCCGCCTCGATCTCCCGTACCGGGGCGAAGATCGTCGCCATCGCGTCGTTGACCCAGACGTCGAGCGGCCCGAAGCGCTCCTCGATCGCCAGCGCCGCCGCCCGCACCTCCTCATGCTCGGCGACGTCGGTGCTCAGTGGCATCGCCTCGCCGCCCAGCTCCTCCACCTCGCGCGCCACCTCGCTCAGCCCTTTCGCCCCGCGTGCCAGCAGCCCGATCCGGGCGCCACGGCGGGCGAAGGCGTGGGCGACGGCGCGCCCGACCCCGGCCGAGGCGCCGGTGACGGCGACGACCTCGCCGCTTTTTCTTTCGTCGGCTGCCACACGATGCGCTTACCCGGGTAGGCGGACCTCGATGCAGGCGAGCCGCAGCAAATCCGAAGCGCCGGTCAGCGGGCTGACCGCGCGCGCCTTCGAAGTCCCGACCGACCGCCCCGAGTCGGACGGCACCCTGGAGTGGAAGGCGACGACGATCGTCGTCGCCGAGGCCGAGGCCGGCGGCGAGCGTGGGCTCGGCTACACCTACGCCCCGGCGGTCGCCGCCGAGGTGGTGCGCACGTTGCTGGCGCCGATGGTCGCGGGGGCCGATGCCCTCGCTCCCCCCGCAACCTTCGCGCAGATGCGCGCGGGGGTCCGCAACGCCGGCCAGCAGGGGCTCTGCGCGATGGCGATCTCGGCGGTGGATCTCTGCCTCTGGGACCTGCGGGCGAAGCTCCTCGGTCTCTCGCTCGCCGACGCCCTCGGCCGCTGCCGCGAGACGATCCCGGGCTACGGCAGCGGCGGCTTCACCTCCTACGACGACGAGACCCTCGCCACCCAGCTCGGCGGCTGGGCCGAGGCGGGCTTCGAGCGGGTCAAGATCAAGGTCGGGCGCGAGCCCGAGTGCGACCCACACCGGATCGAGGTCGCCCGCGCCGCGATCGGCCCCGGCGTCGCCCTGATGGTCGACGCCAACGGCGCCTTCGAGCGCCGCGCCGCCGCCCGCTGGGCCGCGCGCTACGCCGAGCTCGGCGCCGTCTACCTCGAGGAGCCGGTCCCCTCAGCCGACCTCGAGGGGCTGCGCTGGCTCCGCGACGTGGTCCCGACCGGGCTCGAAATCGCCGCCGGCGAGTACCTCTGGGAATTGGCGGAAATGGAGCGGCTGGCGCCCTGCGTCGACATCCTCCAGGCCGACGTCACCCGCTGCGGCGGCCCCACCGCGCTGCTCCGCGCCGACGGGATCTGCCGCGCCCACCGCGTCCCCTTCTCCGCCCACTGCGCGCCGCAAGCGTCGGCCCACCTCTGCTGTGCGCTCGAGAGCGCCGTTCACCTCGAGTATTTCCACGACCACTCCCGTGTCGAGTCGCTGCTCTTCGACGGCGCCGTCGTCCCCGAGGCCGGCCTGCTCCGCCCCGACCGCTCCCGCCCCGGCCTCGGGATCGAGCTGCGCGAGGCCGACGCCGAGCGCTTCCGCACCTGAGCGGACGCCCCGCGCCCGGGCCGCGGATGAGAGCGGGCTTATTCCTGACCCAGATCGACCGTTTTGGGGGGTGCCGGCGGGGTAACCCGCTCCGCGAGGGCAGTCCCCGGGGTCTGCTTCGGAACCGCTCGGTGTGACCTCGTCCAACAGGCAACACCCAAGCGAGGAGCAGCAAATGAGTGAAACCGTCGGCGACTTCCTGCTCGGCCGGCTGGCCGGCGAGTGGGGCGTGAAGCGGATCTACGGCTACCCCGGCGACGGGATCAACGAGATCATGGGCGCCTTCCAGCGGGAGGGCCCGCGGCCGCAGTTCGTCCAGTCCCGCCATGAGGAGATGGCCGCCTTCATGGCCTGCGCCCACGCCAAGTTCACGGGCGAAGCCGGCGTCTGCCTGGCCACCTCCGGGCCCGGCGCGATCCACCTCCTCAACGGCCTCTACGACGCCAAGCTCGACCACCAGCCGGTGGTCGCGATCGTCGGCCAGCAGGCCCGCACCGGCCTCGGCGGCAACTACCAACAGGAGGTCGACCTCGTCACCCTCTTCAAGGACGTTGCCCACGAGTTCGTGCAGATGGCAACCGAGCCGGCACAGGTCCGCCACCTGATCGACCGGGCGATGCGGATTGCCCTCGCCGAGCGCACGGTCACCGCGATCATCCTCCCCAACGACCTGCAGGAGGAGGAAGCGGTGGAGGCGCCGCCGCACGTTCACGGCACCGTCCACTCGGGCGCCGGCTTCGAGCGGCCCGAGGTCGTCCCGACCGACCCGCAGCTGCAGCGCGCCGCCGAGGCCCTCAACGCGGGCGAGAAGGTGGCGATGCTGATCGGCGCCGGCACCCTCGGCGCCGCCGCCGAGGTGACCGCTGTCGCCGACGCGCTCGGCGCCGGCGTCGCCAAGGCGCTGCTCGGCAAGGCGGCGCTGCCCGACGACCTCCCCTGGGTGACCGGCTCGATCGGCCTACTCGGCACCGAGCCGAGCTGGATGCTGATGCAGGGCGCCGACACCCTGCTGATGGTCGGCTCGAGCTTCCCCTACTCCGAGTTCCTGCCCGAAGAGGGCAATGCCCGCGGCGTCCAGATCGACATCGACGGCCGCATGCTCGGCATCCGTTACCCGATGGAGGTCAACCTGGTCGGCGACGCGGCGGCGACCCTGCGGGCGCTGCTGCCGCTGCTCGAGCGCAAGGCCGACCGCTCCTGGCGCGAGACCGTCGAAGGCAACGTCGCGGGCTGGTGGCAGACGATCGCCGACCGCGCCGCCCAGCCGGCCGACCCGATCAACCCGCAACTGGTCTTCAGCGAGCTCTCGAAGCGGCTCCCGGACCGGGCGATCCTCGTCTCGGATTCCGGCTCCGCCGCCAACTGGTACGCGCGGGACCTGAAACTGCGCGAGGGGATGCTGGCCTCGCTCTCCGGCACCCTGGCGACGATGGGGCCCGGCGTTCCCTATGCGATCGGCGCCAAGTTCGCCCACCCCGACCGGCCGGTGATCGCTCTGGTCGGCGACGGGGCGATGCAGATGAACGGCCTCGCCGAGCTGATCACGATCGCCAAATATCACGACACGTGGGACGACCAGAGGCTAATCGTCATGGTCCTCAACAACCGCGACTTGAACCAGGTGACCTGGGAGCAGCGGGCGATGAACGGGGACCCGAAATTCGCCGGCTCGCAGTCGATCCCCGACGTCCCCTACGGCCAGTGGGCGGAGTTGCTGGGGCTGCGCGGGATGCGGGTCGAGAAGCCCGAGCAGGTCGGCCCGGCCTGGGACGAGGCGCTGGCCAGCGACCGCCCGGTCGTCCTCGACGTCGTCACCGACCCCGAGGTACCGCCGCTTCCACCCCACATCAGCCTCGAACAGGCAAAGGCGTTCGCCTCGGCGGTGCTCAAGGGCGACCCCGCCTCACGCCAGTTCATCACCCAGTCGCTGCGGCAGAAACTGCCCGGGGCGCTCTCGGGCCGGTGAGCCGCCGCGGCTGGGAGAGGCGCAGGCGGCGGGCGCTCCGCAACTGGCGTCGCGGTCGCGTCCAGCGCGGGCTCGCTGCAGCGACGGCGCTGAGCGCGCTGCCGCTCGGACTCGAGATCTACTTCGAGCACTTCCGCGGCTCCTTCGGCGACAAGTGGATGTGGACGCCGATCGTCCTCTCCCCCGCCTTGACCGCCGCCGGCGCCGCCGCTGTCCGCTCGGAGGAGGCGGCGAAGACGTGGCTGCCGGCGATCTCGGCGCTCTACTGCCTCGACGGGCTGATCGGCGTCTACACCCACGTCCAGGGCGTGCGCAAGCGGCCGGGCGGCTTCTCCGAGCCGCTCTACAACATCGTCATGGGGCCGCCGCTGCTGGCGCCGGGCTCGCTGACCCTGGTCGGCGGCATGGGGCTGGCGGCGGCGGCGGCACGACGGGAGCGCTGAGGTGGCGGGCGCGCGAGGGAGCGGCCACCTGCCGAAGCAGGGCGGCCCGGCAGCCGGCGAGCCACCGCCCGAACTGCCCCGCCAGCGCCACGGCAGGGCGCCGGGCGGCCGCGGCCGCTACCCCGACTACGACGTCCTCGCCGAGGTCGGCCACTGGGACGGGAAGACCCGCGAGGTCGTCCTCGCCCGGGTCGAATCGACTCCCCCGGTCCGCTTCTTCGACGAAGCCGAGGCACGCACGCTCGGCGCCTTCTGCGACGACGTCCTCGCCCAGGAGGACGAGCCGCGGGTCCCGGTGCTGGCGATGGTCGACGAAAAGCTCTACGAGAACCGGCTCGACGGCTACCGCTACGCCGAGATGCCCTCCGACCCGATCACTTGGCGCGAGGCCGCGAAGATGCTCGACGCCGCCGCCCGCGCCGCGGGCGCCGAGGACTACGCAGCGGCGGCGCGCGAGGTCCGCCATGACCTCATCGACCGCTTCTCCGAAGGCAGGCTCGAGCATCCCAAGCTCGACGCCGAAAAGGCCTGGAAGGTGGTGATGCGCGCCGTCCTCGCCGCCTTCTACTCGCACCCCTGGGTCTGGAACGAGATCGGCTTCGGCGGCCCCGCCTACCCGCGCGGCTTCGCCCGCCTCGGCGCCGGCCAGCGCGAGCACTGGGAGCGCTCGCCGAAGTTCGAAGCCGACCCGGTCGCCGACGTGCCGGAGCGGGGGGGTCGATTCGACCCGGGCGAGGACGACCTCGCGGG
>DASXFL010000189.1:0-2153 GCA_036489595.1 Solirubrobacterales bacterium | reverse complement strand
GCTGGTCCGGATTCCCCCCCTGGCCCTCGTCCTCGTCCGCGCTGATATCGAGAACTTGGCGGGCCCAGGGGGTGTCGACGGCGCCGCAGTAGAAGTGCTGCATCGAGCCGCGGACCGGCTGCGTGTCGACCAGGGTGACCGCGGCGCAGTCAACCAGCACCCGAACGTGGTAGCTGACGTTGCTGAGCGGCTCCTGCAGCTGCTGCGAGAGCTCGCGTGGGCTGATCGCCTCCTTCTCGTCCATGCGGCGGAGGATCCGGCG
Organism: Solirubrobacterales bacterium; assembly: GCA_036489595.1. Lineage (GTDB taxonomy): Bacteria > Actinomycetota > Thermoleophilia > Solirubrobacterales > 70-9 > VAYN01. The sequence continues at coordinate 1,891 of DASXFL010000189.1, read as the reverse complement.
CCGCAGCGGATGCCGGAGGGCGGTCAGAAGATCGTTGTCGTCGGAGCGGTCGAGACTCGTCATGTCAATGGCAATATAGAGGAACCGCAACTTATTGTCTGTAAACGATCCGTCTGCAGCGGAAACTCCGACATTTTCCGAACTTGCGGCTGCGACGGGGTCGGCGAAGCGCTCATCTACGCTGCTTTTGATGCGCCTGCCGCTCGCCCATCTGACCGGCCCCTTCGCTTTCGTCGAGCTGGCGCCGATGCTGATCGCTGCGGCGCTCTACGCGAAGCGAGCGGCGACTTTGGCGGAGCGCGGCCGCTCGGTGCCGCTGTGGCGGCAGATCTGCTTCGCGGTCGGGCTGCTGCTGATCGTGATCGTCCTCGTCACCCCGATCTCCGACGTCGCCGACGAACTGGTGATCGCCCACATGATCGAGCACCTGATCATCGGCGACGTCGCCTCGCTATTCATCGTCCTCGGGCTGACCGGACCGCTGCTGCAACCGGTTCTCGCAACCAAGCCGCTCGACAAGCTGCGCGTCCTCGCCCACCCGGCGGTGGCGCTGCCGCTGTGGATGATCAACTTCTACGCCTGGCACGCGCCGCCGCTCTACGACGCGGCCTACGGCGGCGCCCCGGTGCACGCGCTCGAGCACGCCACCTTCATCTTCTTTGGCTGCCTGATGTGGATGCCGATCTTCGGACCGCTGCCGAAGCCGGCCTGGTTCACGGCCGGCTGGAAGGTCGTCTACGTGGTCATCGTCCGCTTCTCTGGCTTCATCCTCGGCAACGTCCTGATGTGGTCGAACACGGTCCTCTACGACGTCTACGCAAAGGGCGAGGCGAGCTGGCACGTCACCCCGCTCGCCGACCAGAGCGTCGCCGGCGTGGTGATGATGGTCGAGGGGACTGTCGGCGGCCTGGCGCTGATCTCCTACTTCTTCTTCCTCGCGGCGCGGGAGGGGATCGAGAAGCAGCGGCTGATCGACCTCGCCTGGGAACGCGGGGTCGAGCTCGACCCGGCGCGGGCGCAGCGCGCCGTCGCCGCCGGCCAGGTGGCGCGGCTCGAACGTCAGCTCTTCGGCGGTGCCGGCGTCCCGCACGCTCCCGGTGGCTGATCGCGCCCTCGCCTGGCTGGTCACCGGCCCGTTCGGGCGCGGCGCCGCCTTCGCCCTCGACTTCGGCGCGGCGCTGCGGACGATGCTCGCGCAGCGGCGCGGCCATCGGCGCGCCGGTGGCGACGGGCGCGGCGCCCGCACCTAGGCCGCGGTCCCGATTCCTCTAGATTCGGAGCGATGCAGACCACTCTCACCGAGCTCCCCGACTCCCGCGCCCGGGTCGAGGTCGCGGTCCCTGCCGAGGACGTCGGCCGCGCCACCTCGCGCGCCGCCCGCGCACTCGCCCGCGAGATGCGCCTGCCCGGCTTCCGCAAGGGCAAGGCGCCGCCTTCGCTGGTGATCCAACGGCTCGGTTTCCCGGCGGTGCTCGAAGAGGCGATCCGCGAGGCGCTGCCGGAGTGGTACGAACGGGCACTGCTCGACTCCGAGATCGCGCCGATCGGCGACCCCGCGATCGAGATGGTCTCGACCCCCGACACCGAGGGCGAGCCGCTCGAGTTCAAATTCGAGGTCGGGGTGCGGCCGCAGGCCGAGCTCGGCGAGTACAAGGGCCTCGAGGTCGGCAGGAAAGAGACCGAGGTGCCGGACGAAATCGTCGACACCGAGATCGAGCGGCTGCAGCAGGGATTTGCCCGGCTGGAGCCGGTCGAGCGGGCGTCGGCCGAGGGCGACGCGCTGCTGATCGACTTCGAGGGCATGCGCGACGGCCAGGCCTTCCAGGGCGGCAAGGCCGAGGACTACCTGCTCGAGCTCGGCTCCGGCAACCTGATCCCCGGCTTTGAGGAG
>DASXFL010000184.1:0-18008 GCA_036489595.1 Solirubrobacterales bacterium | reverse complement strand
CCTCCCAATTTCGTCCGCGCGCAAGATCGCTCGGTGCGAGCGGATCCCCAGCCGGCCCCGGTGGGTCCGCGGCCGCGTCACTTCGACGTCGATGCCACTGGGCCAGAGTAGGCCGAGGGCTTGAGCGGCAGACCGATGACTGAGAACCGTCCCCGCCCCAGAGGCGAGCACCGCAGCCATCCACCATCCCTCGCGCGTGAGTCGACGATGGCCGATGGCGTAGACCCCGAGATAGAGCGGCCGTAGGTGACCGCGCTCGACGAGGCCCTTGATCTCGTCTGGACTCACCTCCCGACACAGCAACTGCCACCGCGCCACGACGCCATGCTGCGCCATTCCAGCCCGAGCCAACAGCTCGCCCACCGGACGAGAACTGCATTTGGTGCCGTGTCGCCCCCGAATGCAGTTTTGGTTGGGCACGACACCCATGGTTGACGGCAGCGACGCAACTGTGGTGCGCACCTTGTGCCGGCTGCGTCAACGCAGACGCACAAAAGGCCCCAGCCCGCCGTTGCCGCCTCTGGCTTTGATCCCTTCATAAGAAGGTGGGTGCCTGATCCCGACCCCAAGGGGCCATGGATACGGTGGCTCCCGCGCCGTTTGTGTTGGGTCAAACGGTGAGACGGCTCTCGCACGGGCTCGAGCCTTGGTGCGAGGGTAGCACCGGGTTCGAGCGTCAGTCGTCGAGGTTGGAGAGGTGCCACTCGGCCTCCGACCAGCGGTCCGCGGGGACGCGGAGGGAGATGTCGCCGCCGCCGAAGCGGTCGAGGGGCCAGTCGCTGGTCAGGGCGGCCTCGATGCCCGCCTCGATCAGCGCTTGGTGAAAGGCGCGGGCGGTGCGAACGTCGGCGAAGTCGCGGACCACCTCCCAGGAGTCGTAGCTGGGGTCGTCGACGTGGACCGGGGTCTGGCCCGGCCCGGGCCGCGGGCGCCACCTGCGGGGTATCCAGTCCCGCAGGCCCATCTCAGTGGCCGGCGAGGTTGGGTTTGTGGACGGCGACGCCGAGCTCTTTCAGCTGCCCCTCGTCGACCGGAGCGGGGGCGCCGGTGAGGGGGTCGAAGCCGGAGGCGGTCTTGGGGAAGGCGATCACGTCGCGGATCGTCTCCGCCCCCGAGAGCCGCTGGACGATGCGGTCGATGCCGTAGGCGATGCCGCCGTGGGGGGGCGCCCCGTAGCGAAGGGCTTCGAGGAGGAAGCCGAAGCGGGCCTCCGCGGTCTCCTCGTCGATCCCGAGCACGCGGAAGACGGCGCGCTGGACCTCGGGATCGTGGATACGGATCGAGCCGCCGCCCAGCTCCTGGCCGTTCCAGACCACGTCGTAGGCGAGGGCGCGGGCCGCCTCGGGGTCGTCGGGATCGAAGGCGCCCGCCGGCGAGGTGAAGGGATGGTGCACCGCGTCCCAGCGGCGCTCCTCCTGGTTCCAATCGAACAGCGGCCAGTCGACGATCCAGACCAGCCGGTTGTCGCCGGGATCGATCAGGTCGAAGCGCTGCGCCAGGTCGAGGCGCATCTGCCCCAGTACGGCGCTGGTCACCGCCGGCTGGTCGGCGACCAGCAGCAGGAGGTCTCCCTCCTCGGCCCCGAGGCGCCGGTTCAGCTCCGCCAGCTCCCCGGCACTGAGGAACTTGGCGGTCGGCGAGCGCCAGCCGTCGCCCTCGCGGAAGGCCCAGACCAGGCCCTTCGCGCCGAGCTCCTGGGCCCGCGAGATCAGCCCGTCGAGCTCGGAGCGCGGCAGCTCGCGGCGGCCGGCGTTGAGGCCGCGGATCGTGCCGCCGGCCTCCAGCACCGAATGGAAGACCTTGAACTCGGTCCGGCGCAGGGCGTCGCTCAGATCGACCAGCTCGAGGCCAAAGCGGAGGTCCGGCCGGTCGGTCCCGAACCGCGACATCGCCTCGTCGTATCCGAGCCGCGCCATCGGCAGCTCCACCGCCGGCCCGCCGACGCGCTCGAAGACCCGCGCCAGCAGCCGTTCGTTCAGCCCGATCACGTCGTCGGCCTCGACGAAGGACATCTCGAGGTCGAGCTGGGTGAACTCGGGCTGGCGGTCGGCGCGAGTCGCCTCGTCCCGGAAGCAGCGGGCGATCTGGTAGTAGCGCTCGAGCCCGGCCACCATCAGCAGCTGCTTGAACAGCTGCGGCGACTGCGGCAACGCGTAGAAGGAGCCCTGCTGCTGGCGGCTGGGGACGAGGAAGTCGCGGGCGCCCTCCGGGGTCGAGCGGGTCAGGATCGGCGTCTCGACGTCGACGAAGCCCTCGCCGTCGAGGAACTCGCGGATCGCCGCGGTCACCCGGTGGCGCAGCATCAGCCCCTCGCGCATCTGCTCGCGGCGCAGGTCGAGGTAGCGGTAGCGCAGCCGCAGGTCCTCGCTCGCCTCGCCGGCGTATCCCTCGATCTGGAAGGGTGGCGTCTGCGAGTCGGCCAGCAGCTCGGCCTCGGCGACCAGCAGCTCGACCTCGCCGGTCGGCAGCTCCGGGTTGACCGTCTCCGACGAGCGCCGGACGACCTCGCCGGCGGCGCTGAGCACGTCCTCGGCCCGCAGCTTGTGGGCGAGCTCGAAGGAGGCGCCGGAGCTGTCGGGGTTGAAGACGAGCTGGACGATCCCGGTGCGGTCGCGGAGGTCGATGAAGATCAGGCCGCCGTGGTCGCGGCGGCGGTGGACCCAGCCGGCGACCCGCGCCCGCGTGTCGACCCGGTCCGGCAGCACCTGGCCGCACCAGGTGTCGCGGAGGCCGGTGGCGGCCAGTGCCGGGACGCCGATCGGCGGCTCGCTCACGACTCGCCCCCGGTCAGCTCGCCGACCAGGTTGCCGGTGTCGGCCGGCCGCTGCTCGCCGCTTTTCATGTCGCGCAGCTGGGCGCCGCCGTCCTCCTCGAGGATCAGCACCCGCCGCGCACCCAGCCGATCGGCGTGCTTGAGCTGGCCCTTCAGCCCGCGCCCCGCCAGGTCCACCTCGGCCGACAGCCCCGCCCGCCGCAGCTCCCGGGTCAGCGCCACCGCCCGCTGCCGCTGGCCCGCGGCGGCAATCGCGACGAAGGCGTCGCGCCCCGGCGCCGCCACCTCCTCGTCGAGCGCCAGCAGGATCCGCTCGATCCCACACGCCCACCCGACCGCCGGCGTCGCCGGTCCTCCCAGCTGCTCGATCAGCCCGTCGTAGCGGCCGCCGCCGCCGAGCTCCGACTGCGCCCCGAGCACGTCGCAGTCGAAAGTGAAGATCGTCCGCGTGTAGTAGTCGATCCCGCGAACCAGCGAGCCGTCGATCGCGTACTCGATCCCGGAGGCGTCGAGCAGCGCCCGCACCGCGGCGAAGTGCTCGGCGTCCTCGCCGTCGAGCCGGTCGACCAGCACCGGCGCGCCGGCCATCACCCCTTGGGTCCCGGGGTCGTCTGCGTCGAAAGCGCGAAGCGGGTTGAGGTCGATCCGCTCGCGCACCTCCCCCGAGAGCCCCGCCTCGTTCTTGCGCAGGTAGGCGCGCAGCTCGTCCAGGTACTGGCGCCGGGTCTCCAGCGAGCCGAGGCTGCCGAGCCGTAGCTGCACGCCCGGCACCCCGAGCTCGCCGAGCAGGTCGGCCAGCAGCATGATCACCTCGGCGTCGGCGAGCGGCGAGTCGGTCCCGATCGCCTCGACCCCGAGCTGGTGGAACTGCCGGTAGCGCCCTGCCTGCGGGCGCTCGTGGCGGAAGAAGGACCCGGCGTAGCTGAGCTTCACCGGCTGCGCCAATTTGTGCATCCCGTGCTCGAGGTAGGCGCGGGCGACCGGCGCCGTCCCCTCCGGCCGCAGGGTGAGGCTGCGCTCGCCCTTGTCCTCGAACGTGAACATCTCCTTCTGGACGATGTCGGTGGATTTGCCGACCCCGCGTTCGAACAGGTCGGTGTCCTCGAAGGCGGGAGTCTGGATCGGCTCGTATCCGGCGCGGGCGAAGAGCTCGGCCGCGACCGTCTCCAGCCGGGCGCGCGCTCGGCCCTCCGCGGGCAGGACGTCGAAGGTCCCTCGGGGCGCCTGGAATTTGCTCGCCATCTCGGCTGCCGACCTTAGTTGACGCGCGCGGGGCCGGCGCGTCAGCCGACGAGCTCGGCGAGGAACGGATTGGTCGCGCGCTCGGCTCCCAGCGTCGTCATGCCCATGTGGCCGGGATGGACGACAGTCTCGTCAGAGTGAGAGTGCAGCAGGGTCTGGATCGAGCGCGCCAGGGTCGGCCAATCGCCGCCGGGCAGGTCGACGCGGCCAACCGAGCCCTGAAAGAGGACGTCGCCGGAGAAGATCGCGTCCTTGCCGCGGGCCGAGTAGGTGACGTGGCCGGGACTGTGGCCGGGGGTGAAGATGACGTCGAGCTCGAGACCGGCGAGCTCCAGGGCCTCACCGCCGGCGACCGTCCGGTCGGCGTCGTAGCTCTCGAACGGCCCGAACCCCGGCAGCCGCACGTAGGCGTCGATGTCGGCCAGCACCGGCACCTCGATCTCCGGGCAGTAGACCGGCGCCCCGGTCGCTCGGGCGACCTCGGCGACCGCGCCGACGTGGTCGAAGTGGGTGTGGGTGAGGAGGACCGCCTCGACCTCGCCGCCCATCGCGGCCGCTTTGGCGAGAATCCGCTCGGCCTCGTCGCCGGGGTCGACGACCACGAGCTTCTCCGACCCCTGCGCCCGCGCCAGGAAGCAGTTCTCGGCGATCGCGCCGACGGTCAGCATCTCGACGTCGAGCGCCATCACTGCCCCCGTTCGGACCGTTCGCGGATCCGTTTGCGCTCGCGCTTGCGCCACATCATCAGATCGATGTAGTAGCCGGTCGGGATGTAGAAGGCGAGCATGAAGGCGCCGAAGACGAGCGAGACGCCGAGCGGCCGTTTGAAGATCAGGACCAGCAGCAGGGCGAAGATGACGGCGGCGCCGATGCCGCGGATCGCCGAGTTTCTCCAGGTCGGCGGCAGGTCCTCCTTGGCGCGGCCGGAGCCGGAGCCGCGGCCGGAGCGAGCGCGGGCTTTGGCCTCCTCGCGGCTGCGCGGCCGCGAGGCGCTGCGGCGGGTGTCGATGCTGCCGCCCTGGGTGCCGCGACGCTTGCGCCGGCGCCGTTTCTGGTTCTGGGCCACGTCCGGAATCTAGTTGATCGCGGGCACTCGGCCCCGCTCAGCCGCCGAGCGCCGCCAGCCGATGCTCGATCACGTGGCGCTCGGGGTCGAAGCCGCGCATCGGCACGTCCTCCGGGTAGTCGCGGAGCGCCGCCGCCGGGATCAGCCCGACCAGCTCGGCTTCGAGCGGGCGGGCGCCGAGCGGCTCGGCCAGCGCCCGCACCCGCGCCACCACCTCGGCCAGCGGCACCCCCAGCGGGTCGTGGACGTTGGTCGAGACTTGGGCGCGGCCGCTCGATAGCAGGAGGCCTACCGCCCGCACCCCGCGCGGGCCTCCGCCGGCCTCACGGAGCGCCGCCGCCACTGCCCGCGCGACCTCGACGTCGCCGCTGTCGAGCTCGACGTTGAACGCGGCGAGCGGCGGGCGCGCGGTCACCAGGGTGGCACCCCCGCGCGAGTGCGGCAGCGCCGGCCCGAAGTCCGGCCGCAGCTCGCCCGACTCCATCCGCAGCCACAGCTCGGCCAGGCCGCCGTTGCGGAAGTAGGCGCGCTCGGCCCGCCCCGGCTCACGCGCCAGCTCGCCGTAGAGGAAGACCGGCACGCCGAGGCCGCCAACCTGCTCCGCCACCGCGACCGCCTCGGTCCGCGCCGTCGCCCGGTCTCCGGCCTGGAGCCAGACGACCGGGCAGACGTCGAGCGCCCCGATCGCCGGGTGGGCGCCGTGGTAGCGGTTCATGTCGATCAGCTCCAACGCCACCTCGGCTCCCGCCACCAGCGATTCGGTTAGGAGGCCGGGCGCTTTCGCGGCGAGGGTGAAGACCGCGCGCTCGTGGTCGCCGTCGGTGTGGCGGTCTAGCAGCGCGGTGCCGCGCCCGAACGCCTCCCCCAGCTCGGCCAGCCGCACCTCGTCAGTCCCCTCCGAGACGTTGGGCACCGCAAGTAGGGTCGGCATGACCGGCAGGCTAGTGAGTGAGCGAGCGGCCGCCTAGATCCATCTAGACCAGCAGCTCCTTCCCGGTCACCACCACTTCGCCGTCGATTTCGACCGTCGGTTCGAGCAGCACGCAGTCGAGGTGGACCGGGACCTGGACGGTGCCGCCGATCGCCGCCGAGGCGCCGAAGGCGACGTGGGCGGTGCCGAGGATCTTCTCGTCCTCGAGCACGTTGCCGGTCAGGATCGCCTCTTCGTTGGTGCCGATCCCGAGCTCGGCGACGGTGGTTGCCTCCTCGCCGTGCGGGGTCAGCAGCCCCATCAGCCTCTTGCCCGCCTTGCCCTCGACCTCGGTCAAGCGGCCGCCATCGATGATCAGCTTGGTCGGGGTGTCGAGCAGGCCGACTTCGGCGATCGAGCCGTCGACCACCAGCGCCCCCTCGCAGCTGCCCTCGACCGGGGCGATGAAGCCCTCGCCACAGGGCAGGTTGCCGAAGGCGCCGCGGGTCGAGAGTTCGCCGCCGTCGACGATCGCCTGCCGGCCCTCGAGCCCGAGCCGGAAGTCGCTGCCGCGGGGGCAGGTGATCCGCGCCTCCTTGCCACTGTTGAGGGCGGCGACGAGGGCCCAGCTGCGGCGCCGGATCTCGTCCAGGTCACCGGTCATCAGCCGTTCCAGCATTTCCTCGGTGACCCCGGGGAGGGTCCCGACCCGGGCCCCGGCTTCGCTCGCCCGGTGGCGGGCGGCGGTGTGGGAGAGCGACTGCACGGTCGGCGCCAGGACCACGTCGGCGGCGGCCATCGCCGCGGCGACCGGCGCCGGCGGCTCGCCCGCCGTCGATTCGCGCTCCGAGATCACCGCCAGGGTCGCGTCGGCGCCATCGCCCTGCGCCTCGATCCGCATCAGCGCGCCGATCTCTTCGGTGGCCGGGTTGGAGACGACCAGCACGTCCTCCCCCGGCGAGACGCCCATGCACTGGCGGACGACGGTCCGGATCGCCCTATCCAGCTCGGAGCTCACGCCCCCACCCTAACCACCGTTAAGAGAATCTGCCTCACCAATTCAGGACTTGTTACTGGTCGTCGTCATGCCGGTGCGCGATCGACCAGACCTCAAGCCAGATCAGACCCACCAGGATCGCCCCGAAGGCAATGAATGGCGGCACCCACCCGGTCTTCTGTGAGAGCCCCAGCGCCGCCACCACGCCCGCGTCGGCGAGCAGGAGGAGCGCCACCAGCACCGGGCGAATCGCCGCCCACCCCGTTTGCCTGACGCCGCCCGGCCCGCTCGCCATCGTGCATCCACCGTCTCACATGGGCTCGGTCCTCCGATGAGTCCCTGGGTCCTCCGATGAGTCCCTAGGACGACGAAGCGGGAGCTGGGTCGAGGTCTACGCCGTGCTCGTCGTCTCGCACCTCCTCGGCGACTTCGCCTTCCAGACCGACTGGCAGGCGAACCACAAGCCTGGCCGGGCTCGGGCGCGACCCGGCGCTTCGCCGTCGCCTTCCATCTCCCCGGCTCGGCGCCGTCCGCACCGTCGCCGAGGTCGCCGCCAAGACCCTGCTGCAGCGGCTGGCCTCCAACGAGACCCTGAGCCGCGTCCTCGGCGCCCCGAAAGCGGCAATCTGGCGGCGATGGCGGTGGGCTCGATTGCCGCCACCGTGATGCTCGAACTGGTCGACGTCCGCATCACCATCGTCGTCCTCGCTGCTCTGACGCCGGACTTCATGCTCCTCTGCTGGAGTCGCCTCCGCGCCTACGAAGTCGGGCCCCGGTCGCGGAGGAGCACCACCGGCTGCTGCGCGACAACTCGATCTTCGCCCCTCTGCCGATCGCCACCGCCGAGCGCTTCACCCACGACCTCGTGCCCCTCGAGGCCGTCGCTGGCGAGCAGGTGATCATCCAAGGCGAGATCGCCCTCCTCCGCTGCCCGCCACCGCCGACTGAGAGAAAGGCGGCCGGGGACCGTCGCCCAACCCATCGCTACCATGCCCTTCCCGCCGGAGTAGCTCAGCTGGTTAGAGCAGCGGAATCATAATCCGCGTGTCGGGGGTTCGAGTCCCTCCTCCGGCATCGCTTGGGGGGGTGTGGCGACTGCTCCCGCGGCTGGCCTAGAAGGCCATCACGGCGCCCATGCCGGTGCCGACTGCGATGTCGTCGTGTTCGATGACGCTGACCCCGGTACTGAATTGGGAGCGGTAGATGCCGGCCTTGATGTACGTCTGGCTCGTCTGGATCGTTTCTCCGTACATGCGGGTGGCGCCGTTGGAGAGCACCTGCTGGACGCCGTCGAACCAGAGTTCGACGAAGCCCTGGGTTGGGTCCTTGGAGAGGTTCACCCGGTAGACGAGCGTGTACCAGCGTTCGGGTTCGAGCTGCGGGCCCTGCCAGTAGGTCGGATAGCCGTCCCCGGCGCCGAACCGGATCGTTCGGCTGGCGTCGAGAAAGGTGGCGATCCCGGGAGAGCCGCTCCATTCCTCCTCGTGCAGCTGGTTGATCAGCTGCCAGGGGCCCTGGAAGGTGTACCCGTCGGGGACCCGGATCTCGTCGCGCACGTAGATGTCTTCGCCGGCGTTGAAGTCCGGGCCGCTGACCTCGGAGCGCTGGTCACCGGTCTGCGGCTCGACGTCGCCGGGCCGAACTTCGAACCGCCCGGCGCCACTGCCGTCGAAAGGGTGCGCAGTGGAGATCGTCGCCCGTTCCGCCAGGGACTGCACGTCGATCCAGGGACGGAAGCTGCCGTCGAAATTGCTGCCGAAGAGCAGCTGCCCCGGCGGTTCCGGGGCGGGCGCCGGCGTCGGTGCCGGTGGCGATGGCTGGTGAGGATGCTTCCGGTGCTTCCGGTGCTTTCGGTGCGGATGGTGGGGCTTGGTCACCGCCAGCCCGGCCGAGACCGATGGCTGGAGCGCCCTCCGATGCGCCGTGCCCGCAACCGCGGCACTCCGGCCGGGCGCCCGCCCGGAGTCGGCGCCGGCACCGGTCGCGAGGACGGCGGCAAGCAGGAGCAGGGCGGCCGCCAGAGCGACCCCGAGCGATTTCCTCGCCGCTCGATCCACGTCGCGACCCTAACCGATGGCGACACCTGGTTTGGCGGCGAGCTTGGGGCGACCGAGATCGCCCTCGGCCGCTTGGAACGGTCTCGTTTGGGAACGATGGAGGGCGCGGGCGCCCCGCGGGCGCGGCGTCTCTCCAATACGCTCGGGCACGGCCGCGAACGTTCGCCGGTGGCCGCCATTCACTACTCACGTCCGAGGTCTCGATGCGCCGAACGCTGCTCTCCCTGCTGGTCGTCCTCGCGGCATTTGCCGCTCCCGCCGCTGCCCGGGCGACGACGATCATCGTCAACACCGAAGCGCCCGAAGCGCCGAGCCCGGCCTGCGGATTGAAGGACGCGATTGCCGCCGTTGACTCGAGCAATCCGGTCAACGGCTGCCCGGCCGGCGAAGTCGGGGTGGTTGACCGAATCGAGTTCGCCCTTCCGTCGCCGGCCACGATCTCCGTCAGCAGCCCGCTGGAGATCAGCGAAGACGTCGAAATCATCGGACCGGGAGCCGGCCAGCTGACGGTGTCCGGCGGCCACGTCAGCCGCGTCTTCGAAGCGCAGGCCGGGGCCATCTCGATCTCCGGCCTGACGATCGCCGACGGCATGACCAGTGAACTGGGCGCCGGCATGTACGTCCAGGGGCCAGCGACGGTCGAGCTGGAACGGACGGTGCTGCAGGACAACAAAGTCGAAGTGACCTCAAGCGCGCCGCCGCAGACCCCCGAAATCGCCGCTGGGGGTGCGATCTTCAACGAGGGACACCTCACGCTCACCGAATCCTCGGTCACGGGCAACGAAGCAGTGAACAGCGCCGGCGCCGCGGAAATGCGCGCGTTCGGTGGCGGGATCGCGATCGGCGAAGGCGAAGTCGTGCTCGACCGCTCGACGGTCAGCGGCAACGCCGCGATCGTCTCCGCGGGGACCATGAGCTCGACGGCCAGAGGCGGCGGGATCTTCAACCTCTCGAAGCTGGTCCTGCGGGCCAGCACGGTGAGCGGGAACAGAGCCGAAGCCAACAACGCGCCGACGAACTCCGCCGTCGGCGGCGGCATCTCCTTCCAGCAGGGCCCGCTGCCGCCGGAAACGACGATCGAACGCAGCACGATCGTCGAAAACGCCACGGTCGCGGAATCCCTCAGCGAAGGGGGCGGGATCGCGGGCCTGGCTCTGCCTGCGGCGATCCGCAGCTCGACGATCGCCGACAACTCGGCGATCACCGGGGCCAACGTCTTCGACCAGGCCGCGGTCAGCTTCACCAGCACGATCGTCGCCAGGCCGAGGATCGGCGCGAGCTGCTTCGGCCCAACCACCTCGCTCGGCCATAACCTCGACGAAGGCGCCAACTGCGGCTTCGAAGGTCCGACCGACCAGCGCAACGTCGACCCGCGGCTCGGGACCCTCGCCGCCAACGGCGGACCGACCGAGACGCTGGCGCTGGAAAGCGGCAGCCCGGCGATCGACCACGGCGTCGCGGCGTTCGGCGAAAGCAGCGACCAGCGTGGCTTTGAGCGGCCGGTCGAGATCCCGAGCGTCCCCAACGGGCCGGGCAGCGACGGCGCCGACGTCGGCGCCTACGAGGTCCAGGTGCCGCGAGTGGAGATCACCGCGGGCCCGCGGGACGGAGAGACGATCACCGACGCCCAGCCGGCCTTCGAGTTCCGTGCCGACGGCAGCGCCGGCGGCTTCCTCTGCGCCCTCGACGGTGGCGCACCGGCGCCGTGCAGCTCCCCCTTCAAGGCCCCCCAGCTCGCCAACGGCGCCCACACCTTCACGGTGTCCGCGCTCGGCGAGGACGGCTACGCGGGCCCGGGCTCCTCGCGGTCGTTCAGCGTCGACGTGCACAGCACGCCGAGCCAGCCCTCGTCAACGAAGGCCAAGGCGCCGCAGACCAAGATCACCGGCCTGCCCTCGAGGACGACCAAGCGCCGGCTGAAGATCCGGTTCTCGGCCAACCAGGCCGGGGCGACCTTTCAATGCAAGCTCGACAAGGGCAAGTGGCGAGGCTGCCGCTCGCCCTACAAGACGCCGAAGCTGAAGCTGGGCAAGCATGTCTTCAAGGTGAAAGCGAAAGGCCCCACCGGAGTGGTGGACCAGAGTCCTGCGACGAAGACGTTTCGGGTGGTCGCCGCGTCCTAGGCCGGCTCGCGATAGAACGGGGCGATGAACCAGCACGAAGCCCTGGCGATACGGCATCAGGTGCGTATTCGGCTGCTGGCCGCGCTGACCGGCGGAAGGCGACTCGACCTTGCCGCCTATGCGAAAGCACTCGACCTGACGCTGGCGCCGGTCAGGTACCACTGCGAGGTGCTGGGCGCGGCGGGGGCGGTCGAGCTCGACGGCGGCACGGCCCAGATCACCGCGAGCGGCGAGGAGCTGTACCGGATCTCGCAGAGGCCGGAGCGACGGCAGCAGACGGATCGTCGGCGCCGCGATCGTCGGCGCGAGTAAGACAGGCCGTTTCGCCGCTCAACTCATCCGGCGAGACACGCCGGTGATGCCGTCCCAGGCATAGACCCGCGCCATCCCGGCGCCTTCGGTCCAGACCCGGTAGTAGCCGAGGAAGAGGTTGCCGTCGGTTTCCTCGAGGAAGTCGAGTTCGGCGCGCGCCCAGCTGTTGGCGGAAAGTCGCACGAGCGGCTGCACTCGACAGCGCGTCGAGACCGGTCATAGGATCGGGCCGTCCAGTCCAGCCCCTCGTCGAAGGGATGTCTCGTGAGATTCAAGCTATTGGTCGGGGTAGCGGCGATCGTCGCTCTGCTCGCGCTCGCCGCTGTCGCAAGCGCCAATTTCCAGCTCCGGTTCGGCCCCGCGAAGCGCGCGATCAGCCAGGAAACCGCGCGGATCTGCTCGCAGGTGGACGGTTGCAAGTCGTGGTCGGTCCACCCCTGCAAGCGCCAGTCGCTGCACCGGATCGACTGCCTCTCCAACTACCTCTTCACCGACGGGACGATCTGCAGCTCGGTGACCACCGCCACCTACCGGCTCTACGCCGAAGCGATCGTCATCAACCACAAGCGGATCCGCTGCTAGCGACCCGCCGAGCCTGAGCCGCGGTCGCCGCCCACCCGCGCGGCCGCGGCGCCCTCTTTCACCGACCTACCCCGGCGGCGGGATCGGCGAGGTCGCGAGCCCAGCGAAGGCGCTGCCGAGCCAGCGAGCGCCGGCGACGCCGGCGGCGAAGGCCGCTTCGGCGGCGACCGAGGTCGAGAGCGGCCAGTCGTGGCCCTGGTCGGGGACGTCGAACCAGATCAGGCCGCGGACCGCCGGAAAGCCGTCGGGCAGGGCGGCGAACATTTCTTCGATCCACTGGCCCTTCGACCCGCCTTCCTCGCTGGAGGCCGTCTCGCCGATCAGCATCGGCTTGTCCGGCGCGATCGTCGTCGCGACTTCGGCGTAGGTCGGCGCGAACAGGTAGGAGAAGCTCCGCCACTGCTGCTGCAGCTCCGGGTGGGTGCCCCAGTTGTAGCCGTCGAGACAGGTCCAGTCGACGTATTCGCCGCCGGGGTAGAGAGAGGCGAGGTCGGCGGCGATGTTCTTGCTGCCGTTGGGGTTGACGTACGGGCACCAGACCCAGGAGACGTTGGTGGCGCCCTCCCTGACGAAGATGTCGTGGACGTGCCGCCAGGCGGCGACGTATTCGCCCGGCTGGTTGCCGTTCGTGCCTTCGCCCCAGGGGAACCAGTTGCCGTTCATCTCCCAGTCGAAGCGAAGGAAGAAGGGGTGCCCCCAGGCCGCGGCGGCAGCGGCCCATTCTTCGATGTAGCGGTCATGTGAGCCGTCGATCAGGTCCGAGAGCTGGAAGGCGGAGGGTTCGACGCTGGTCGGGTTGCTCTGCGAGCCCCAGCTGAAGAAGGGGATCGCGCCGTCCTGGCGGATCGCTTCGAACGGGGTCGCCGGGAAGCCCTCTTCTTCGCAGGTCCCCGACGAGCATTCGACGAAGGGCGAGCTGAACTCGAGCAGCGAGAGCGGCTTGTGGACCTCGGCTTCGAAGTCGGTGACCTTGCTCCAGTCCCAGGGCGCGCCGTCGATCCAAGCCCCCCAGTACATCGGCCCTTCGTAGGCCTGAGGCGCCGGGGGCGGTTCGACCGTCGCCGCCTCGCTCGGCTGCGGCGCCGCAGCCGGCGGCGGCTGCGGGTGGCTCGCCGTCGTCGCCGCGCGCACCCGCACCAAGCGCACTGGCGAGACGGCGAGGCGCCGCCGCCCGGACATGAGCAGTGCCCGCACCCTGGCGGTGCCGACGCCCGCCGGCAACCGGAAGGAGATCGCGAAGCGGCGCGCACGCACCGCCGCCGCGCCGGCCAGCAGCCAGCGGCTGGACGCCGCGACCTCGACCACCGCCCGGCTTCCCGCGGGCGCGGCGCTGGCCCGCAGCCGCGCGGTCATCGCCGTCCCTTCCCCGGCCTCAGCGGGCACCGAGAGCTCGATCCGCGGCGCCTCGGCCTGTCCGCGAACCGCCCCGAAAGCCGCCACCGGCAGCGCCAGCGCGAGCAGGAGGACGGCGATCAGGGTCCGGGCTCCGCGTCGCATCGACCCCGACCTTACGCGGTCATCGGATGGATCCGTGCGGTACTCGCCGAGTGCCGCAACTTTCTCCGAGCGAGGGAGTTTGAGTCGCCGACAAACCAGGGACAAGACGCCGGACCGAGACAGGTGCGGCGCGAGGAAGGGAAATAAATTGATGGGTAGGAAGCGACTGACGTTCGCGGTCGCGGCGCTGGCCTCTGCCTGGGCGCTGCTGTCCGCTGCGAGTGCTGGGGCGACGACGATCACGGTCGGCAGTGTGCTGCCGCCGGGCTCGACGCCGACCGAATTCAAAGAAGCGAAGACGCTGTTCAACACCGCGCTGCCGGAGAAGGGGTCGAACCTGAGCTCGCCGGTCAACGGCCTGATCGTCCGCTGGCGCGTCCAGGGCGCGGTCGGCGGCCCGTTCACGCTGCGGGTGCTGCGGCCGAACGGCAGCGGCGCCTACACCGCGGTCGGCAGCAGCTCGCCGGCGACGCCGGCGAGCGAAGGGGTGCAGACCTTCACCACCAGCCTTCCGGTCAAGGCCGGCGACGTGATCGGGGTCGACCCGGCCAACGCGACCGACAAAATCGGCGTCGCCGCCGCCAACGGGGCCGGCTATGCGTCGCTCTTCCCGACCCCCTTCGAAGGCGCCACCGTCGCCCCGCAGCCGGGCGTCAGCGGCAGCGAGATCGAGCTCGCGGCCGAAGTCCAGCCGCAGCCTGTCGTGAAGTCGGTCGAACCGACCTTCGGGCCGCTCACCGGCGGCACCAAGGTGAAGATCACCGGCACCGACCTGGCCGGGGCCAGCGCGGTGATGTTCGGCGAACAGCCGGCGGCCGCTTTCACGGTCGAATCGGAAACGCAGATCACCGCGACCGCGCCGGCCTTCACCAACCGCGGCCCGCAGCCGATCACGGTCAAGACCGTGGCCGGGACCAGCGAACTGACCGCTGCCGACGAATTCTCCTATACCGGCTGCATCGTGCCGAAGCTGAGCGGCCGCTCGCTGAGCTCCGCCAAGCAGGCGCTGCGCGGCCACGGCTGCAAGATCGGCAAGGTGAAGAAGCTGAAGGGCGCGACCGCCAGGAACGGCCGGGTCGTCACCCAGGGCGCCGTCAAAGGCAAGATCCTCGCCGCCAACGCCAAGGTCAACGTCACCCTGAAGGCGAAGCCGCAGAAGAAGAAGGCCCAGAGGTAACGGGCCACTAAGGTCGGGCGATGGCAGGCGCCCCGGCCTCGAGCCCGCACCGCCAAGCCCGGTTGAGGCTGGCGGTGCTGCTCGGGACCGGGGCGCTCGCGCTCGCGGGCTGCGGCGGCTCGGGCTCCTCCACCAGCTCGGCGGCCGCCGCGGCGCCGCCCCACGACCTGCCGGGGGTGAAGGGCGAACGGGTCGGCAAGGAAGCGGCGACCGGGCAGCACGTCTCGCGCGCCGACTGCGCGGCGCTGCGGCGCCGGGCCGAAGCGCAGACCGGCCGGCGGCTGGCGGCCGCCAGCGAGCCCACTCCCCCCTCCTCGCGCTGCCGGCTGGACGCCGCCGGAGTCGGGATCACCGTCTTCCTCGACTGCGGCCGCTCCGCCCACCAGCGCTACCTCAACCGGATGGTCGAGCAGAACCAGTTCGGCGTCCCCGAGGAGGGCCGCGAGACCCATCCGGTTCCCGGCGTCGGCGACCCGGCGCCCGGCGACCAGAACGCGAGCTGGGTGCCCGACCTCGGCACCCTCTTCGCCACCCGCGGCAACCGCTGGCTGACCGTCGCCTACTCGGTCGCGGGGATCTCGAAGCCGCGGGCGCGGTCAGGCGCCGCCGCACTCGCCCGCCTCGGCTTCCGGCTCACCGCGCATCCCTAGGCTGGAGCGGGTGGGCGACGCGACCAGGATCCTCCTCGTCTCCGGCAGCCTTCGTGGCGGCTCTACCAACAGCGCCCTGCTGCGGACGGCCGCGGCGCTGTCGCTGCCCGGCATCGCGACCACGCTCAACAGCGGCATGGGCGACCTCCCCCACTTCAACCCCGACGACGACGTCCCCGGCGAGCCGACGCATGCCGCCGTCCGCGAGCTGCGGGCGCAGCTCGCCCGCAACGACGCCGCCCTCTTCTCGACCCCCGAGTACGCCGGCGCCCTGCCGGGCTCGTTCAAGAACCTGCTCGACTGGACGGTCGGCGGCGGCGAGACCTACGCGATGCCGGTCGCCTGGATCAACACCGCCGGGCCGGCGGCGCCTGCCGGCGGCACCAACGCCGAAGAGTCGCTGCGCAGGGTGCTCAGCTACACCGGCTCGCAGATCGTCGAGGACGCCTGCCTGCGGATCCCGGTTTCGCGCGAGGCAATCGGCGCCGACGGCCTGATCGCCGAGCCGGAGGTCCGCGAGCCGCTGGGCGAAGCGCTGAGGACGCTCGCCCGCGCAGTCGAGGACGGTCGCGCCGAGCGCGACCGGGTCAGCGCCTCGGGCTAGGGCCGCCCGCACGGCGCCCGCTCGCCCGGCCGCCCAGAGCGCCGACCGCGGCGATCGCCGACGCCGCCCGCACCGGCTCCTGGGCCATCGTCGCGTGCGCGCTGTCCTCGAAGACCTCCACCCGCGCGCCCCAGCGCTCGCCGAGCGGCGCCGCGTTGCCGACGTCGATCAGCTCGTCGAGGGCGCCGTGGAGGACAACGGTCGGCGGCGGGTCCGCGGCCGGCGGCGGCGGCTCGCGATGGCGCCAGGCGACCAGCGCCACCTCCTGCGCGTCGAGCGCACGGTGGTCGAGCTGCGCCTTCGCCGCGGCGACCACGTCGCCGAACTTGGCGTCGATCGCCGCCGCCTGCGCCGGCGGGAAGAGGACGGAGATCAGCCGGCCCGCCTGCTCGCGCGGGGTCCCCGTGTAGTCGATCAGCTTCTGGAACGGCCCGGTGTCTGGGCAGGGAACGTAGGACGGGCCGCCGCAGTGGGTGTCGATCAGGCCCAGGGCGCTGACCCGCGCCGGCGCCGTCTCCGCTAGTTGCTGAACCACCATCCCGCCCATCGACCAGCCGACGAGGGTCCCGGCCTCGATCTCGAGCGCGTCCATCAGCGCCTCGACGTCCTCCGCCATCGCCGCAATCGAGAGCGCGGCGGGATCGCCGAGCTCGGAGTCGCCGATGCCGCGGTTGTCGGGGCAGATCACTTCGAAGCTCCGCGAGAGGGCCATCAGGAAGCTCGGGTCCCAATCGGCGCCGGTGCCGCCGTAGCCGTTGACCAGGATCAGCGGCGGGCCGCTGCCGACGGCGCGCCAGGCGTAGCGCCGGCCGTCGATCTCGATCGCCCTGGGGCCGGCCACGCTTACATCCTGAAGACCGGAGCGGCGCGAGGGGCGAGCGGCGCGTTGGCGCAGGCGCCGAGCGCGAGGCCGACCAGGCGGCGGCTGTCGAGCGGGTCGATCACGCCGTCGTCCCAGAGCCGCGCAGTCGAGTAGTACGGCGAGCCCTGGCGCTCGTACTGCTCGCGCAGCCGCTCGCCGGTCTCCGCCTGGCCGACCTCGCGCATCACGGTGGCCGCCTGCTCGCCACCCATCACCGAGATCCGCGCGTTCGGCCACATCCAGAGGAAGCGCGGTGAGTAGCCCCGCCCGCACATCCCGTAGTTGCCAGCGCCGAAGGAGCCGCCGACGATCATCGTCAGCTTCGGCACCCGCGTCGTCGCCACCGCGGCGACCATCTTCGCCCCGTCCTTGGCGATCCCGCCGGCCTCGACCTCGGGCCCGACCATGAAGCCGGTGATGTTCTGGAGGAAGAGCAGCGGCACCCCGCGTTGGTCGCAGAGCTCAACGAAGTGGGCGACCTTGAGCGCGCTCTCGGAAAAGAGGATTCCCTGGTTGGCGACGATCCCGAGCGGGTGGCCGTGGACGCGGCCGAAGCCGCAGACGACGGTGGTCCCGTACTCGGCCTTGAACTCGTGGAAGCGGCTGCCGTCGAGCAGGCGGACGAGGATCTCGCGCGGGTCGTAGGGGGTGCGGCTGTCGGTGGGGACGGCGCCGTAGAGGCTCGCCGGGTCGACCGCCGGGTCCTCGGCGGCGGTGCGCTCCCAGGGCGACGCCGGCTTGGGACCGAAGGTGGCGACGATCGAGCGGACGATCCGCAGGGCGTCGGCATCGTCGGCGGCGAGGTGGTCGACGACGCCCGAGGTGCGGGCGTGGAGCTCGCCGCCGCCGAGCTCCTCGGCGCTCACCTCCTGCCCGATCGCCGCCTTCACCAGCGGCGGCCCGCCGAGGAAGATCGTGCCCTGGTCGCGGACGATCACGGTCTCGTCGCTCATCGCCGGCACGTAGGCGCCGCCGGCCGTGCAGGAGCCCATCACGGCAGCGACCTGCGGAGTCCCCTGTGCCGACATGTTGGCCTGGTTGAAGAAGATGCGGCCGAAGTGCTCGCGGTCGGGGAACACCTCGTCCTGCATCGGCAGGTTGGCGCCGCCCGAGTCGACCAGATAGATGCAGGGCAGCTGATTCTGCAGCGCCACCT
>DASXFL010000164.1:0-3945 GCA_036489595.1 Solirubrobacterales bacterium | reverse complement strand
CGAGCGGGTGAGCTTCAGGTCGAGGTGCTTCGGCTGCCCCTCGACGGCGGTGATGAACGGCAGGTTGATCTGCGTCTCCTGGGTGGAGGAGAGCTCGATCTTCGCTTTCTCCGCCGCCTCGTAGAGGCGCTGCAGCGAGTTCTTGTCCGCCGCTAGGTCGACGCCCTGGTCGCGTTTGAACTCGGCGACCAACCACTCGACGATCGCTTTGTCCCAGTTGTCGCCGCCGAGGTGGTTGTCGCCGGCGGTCGCTTTCACTTCGAAGGCGCCTTCGCCGATGTCCAGCACTGAGACGTCGAAGGTGCCGCCGCCGAGGTCGAAGACGAGGATCGTCTGGTCGGAGTCCTCTTTGTCGAGCCCGTAGGCGAGCGCGGCCGCGGTCGGCTCGTTGATGATGCGCTTGACCTCGAGACCGGCGATCTTGCCGGCGTCGGTGGTCGCCTGGCGCTGGTCGTCGTTGAAGTACGCCGGGACGGTGATGACGGCGCTATCGACCGTGTCGCCGAGCTTCGCTTCGGCGTCGGTTTTCAGCTTCTGCAGGATCATCGCGCTGATCTCCGGCGGGCTGTACTGCTTGCCGCGCACGTCGACCCGCACGTCCCCGTTCGGCCCGGCCTCGACCGTGTAGGGGACGATCGTCTCCTCCTCTTTGACTTCGGCCTCCTTGCGGCCCATGAAGCGCTTGATCGAGAAGATCGTGTTCTCCGGGTTCATCACCGCCTGGCGTTTGGCGACGGTGCCGACGAGGCGCTCGCCGCCCTCGGTGAACGCGACGACGGAAGGCGTCGTACGACCGCCCTCAGCGTTCTCGAGGACGGTGGGCTCGCCACCCTCCATCACCGCGACGCACGAGTTGGTCGTGCCGAGGTCGATTCCAATCGTCTTTGCCACTTCTGTGCTCCCTCCAGGGATTCGTGTCGTTTCCAGGGGTTCCGTCCCCTGAACCTAAGAAATCTAAGTGGCAGTATGGCAGATTCTCAGAACTTTTCAACTGAACCCGGCGGCATGCCGCCAGCGTTCGTCGCTTGTTGTCGTATGGGCAACAAGCGACGAACGGTCCAGTGCCAAACGGTCGTGGCGAGACCGCCTGCGCCCGAACCCTCGCCGACGCCCGCAGCTCCCAAGCAGGAGGTGGCGCGCCCCCGGCCGTACCCGTCGAGCGGTGGGGAGGGGGTGACACCTAAGACGAGCTCCCGCGGAGCGGCGGCGGGAGGGTCACCCCCTCACCACCGCCCCTTCGTCCTAAAGCGTCCCTTGGCTAGCGCGAGATCCGCAGCACGCTCGCCAGCCCCGCATGATCCGAGTCCCACCAGCCGTTGTGCTTTTCCCGCCCCGTCACCGCCGAGGACACCAGCTTCACGTCCTTCGGATCGTCGGTGAGGATGTGGTCGACCTTGTGGTTCATGTCCTTGACCGACCCCCCTTTGAGGTCGTCGGAGTCGATGCAGCAGCCGAGCGGCTTGCTCGCGGACCGTTCACGGTAGCCGGCACCGGTGACCACTTCGTAAGCCTGACCGTCGCCCGGTTGCACTTCGGTCTTGACGTCCGAGTTGAGGTCGCCGACCAGGATCACCGGCAGCCTGTTCGCCGGATCAGCGGGCCCGCCCGGACCGACCAGTTCGGCGGCCTGCTGGGCCCGGATGCTCGGCACCACGCTGGCGGGGTCGAACGACTCCAGGTGGGTGTCGACGAAGTGAAACTTGCGGCTGCCGCGAACCGTCGCGTCGACGCTCACCCAGCCACGCGTCACCGCGACTTCCGCCGTGCCGGCCACTTTCTCGACCAGCAGGTGGGCGTAGTGGCCCATCTGCGGGTTCGAGGTGTGGACGCCGGCGCCGACTCGGGCGAGGATCACGTCGCGCATCGTCAGCCGGGCGTTGATTTCGGTGTTCGCGAGCAGGCCCGGGCCGGGACCGCCACCGGGCTGGCCGTCGTAGTTGGCGGGGGCTTCGAAGTCGAACTCCGGGTTGACGACCACGGCCCGGTAGGTCCTCCCCTTCTTGTTCAGCTGCTTCAGCAGTTCAGCGAGGAAGTCGTACTTGACCGTCGTCGCGGTGGGCGGTGCCTTCAGGGCCAGCAGCGAAGGCGGGGCGGTGCGCCAGAGCGCCGCCTCCTGGAGGCCGACCAGATCCGGTTCCTGTTCGAGGATCTCCTGCGCCAGCCCCTTGGCGCGGACCGGGAAGTTGCTGGCGTCGACCGTGCGCAGGATTCCGCCGGTTGCTTCGAAGAAGCTTTCGAGGTTGGGAGAGACGATCGCCGGCGTCAGGTCGGCGCCGAGGTAGAGGTTGCGGGTCATCACCGTCACTTCGGTGCCCTTCTGCTTGGCCGGCTTCGGCTTCGCCTGGGCGGCGGCCGCAAAGGCGGTCAGTGCCACAAGTGCAAGCGCCACGATCAGCGCCAGTCTCCGGCTGGGTGCGGTTCTGTGCGTCAAGTCTCGACTCCTCCTGGTTGCCCGCTCCCCGCCGAGCGGTGTTTACGCCCCGCGCTCCCTGTAACAACGATATTGCGACCGAGTTGTCGGCCGCCAGTGAACTTAGCCGCGGCCGGCTACGGTGGCGACGAATTCGGCGACTTCGTGCGCCTGGATCGAGTTGAGGATTCCGGCGGGCATCCGGCCCGGGAATTCGCTGTCGACGCCGTGTTCGATCGCGTTGAGGACGCGGCCCTTGGTCCCCTTGATCGTTTCGGCGGCTTTTTCGCCTTCCGGCGGGCCGCCCGGGGCCAGCAGTTCGTCAAGGTCGGGCCCGTAATTGCCATCGGTGCCGGCGGCGTAGAGGGTGTGGCAGGTGCCGCAGTTGACCTGGAACAGTTCCTGCCCGGTCTTCAGCGAGGCCGGCACTTCCTGTCCGTTTGAGGTCGCGTCCCCGTTCGAGTCGAAGACGAGGAAGGGGACGATCACGGCGAGGAAGGCGATGGCGATGCCGAAGGCGATGAAGACTTTCTTGTTCATATGGCGCCCACTCAGGAGGCGGCGCGGATACTACCTGCGGCCCCCGAGCCGGCGTCGCCAGCGCGCCCGCCCGCCCGGTGCTCCCTGTACCACGGGCAAATCCGCCTTAGCCCGCACTCGCCGCAGCGCGGCTTCGGCCGGCAGATCGTGCGGCCGTGGCGAATCAGGTTGACGTGCAGCTCGTAGGCGTCCTCGGGCGGCACGACTTCGAGCATCAGGTCGTGAGCCTTCTCGAAGGAGGCTCTTTCGGGGAAGAGGCCGAGCCGACCGGCGACCCGGTGGACGTGGACGTCGACCGGGATCTCGGGGATGCCCCAGGCGAAGATCAGCACGCAGGCCGCCGTTTTGCGGCCGACCCCGGGCAGCGACAGCAGGTAGTCCCGCGACTCCTCGCGCGTTGCGTCACGGGTCCAGTCGAGGTCCGGCGGGTCGCCGAGCTGCTCGAGGATCGCCTGGATCCGCGGGGCCTTCTGCCGGGCGAGGCCGCCGGGCCGGATCGCCTCCTCGAGCTCCGGCAGCGGCGCGTCGCGCACCTCCTCCCAGGTCGGGAAGCGCTCGCGCAGGGCGGCGAAGGCGCGGTCGCGGTTGCGGTCGTTGGTGTGCTGGGAGAGGACGGTCTCGATCAGGACGGCGATCGGGTCGTCTTCCGGCTCGTTCACCGGCTGCCCGTAGAGCTCGCGCAGGCGTTCGCGAATTAGCCGCAGGCGGCGCTTGTCGGGTCGCTTCCAGGCGCTCATCCAGGGACCATATGCCGCAGGGAGCGCGAGCAGCGGCGTGTAGTCGCGCCAGCCCGCGGATTACAATCGTGAGCTGGTGTCTCGCGCGATCGACACGCTCGGCTCGAAGCTGCCCAAAGGCTGGCTCGATCTCTGGCGCCAGATCGGGATCTTGATCGGCGTCGACGTGATCTACGAGCTCGGCCGCGGCATCGCCGACACCAGCCGCCAGGAAGCGATCTACAACGGCCAGCAGGTGATCGACTTCGAGCGCGGGCT
>DASXFL010000150.1:0-12436 GCA_036489595.1 Solirubrobacterales bacterium | reverse complement strand
AGATGGTCGGGCCTTCGACCTCGCGGGCGATCCGCTGGACCGCTTCGAAGTCCCCCGGCGAGGCGATCGGGAAGCCCGCCTCGATCACGTCGACCCCGAGCCGGGACAGCTGCTGGGCGATCTCCACCTTCTCGGCGGTGTTGAGCGAGATCCCGGGCGACTGCTCGCCGTCTCGCAGGGTGGTGTCGAAGATGCGGACGCGGTTGGCGTCGGCTTGGCTCACGTCGGTTGCTTCAGTGACCTTGGGTCCCATCGGACCTTCTCCTTCTCTACTCGAAACGAATGGCCTATGTCTCTCGCGGCTATCGCGCCGCCCAGCGCTATTCCCCCCGGAGGGGGAGGAGAAGGAGAAGCGCGAGGCTGTCGATCCGGCGGCTCATTCGTCGAAGAGGTTAGCGCACCGCCGGCCGGGGTCTTACATTTCCGCGCATCGGACGGGGAGGCGACAACTCGCAGGGCTCTCAGCGCCGCTCCACTCTGCTGGCGCTGTTCGCGATGGGCGTCGCGGTGGTGGTGATCGCCAACGACTTCTCGGCGATCAACGTCGCCCTGCCGACGATGGAGAAGGACTTCGACACCAACATCAACACGATCCAGTGGGTGGTCAACGCCTACGCGCTGACCTTCGGGGTGATGATCGTCACTGGCGGCCGCCTCGCCGACATGTTCGGCCGCCGCAACGCCTTCTTCCTCGGTGCTGCGATCTTCGCGACGATGTCGGCACTCGGCGGCGCCGCCCCGACCGAGACCTGGCTGATCTTCACGCGGGCGCTGATGGGGATCGGCGGGGCGCTGATGTGGCCGGCGATCCTCGGCATGACGTTTGCGATCCTGCCGGACGAGAAGGCGGGGCTGGCCGGTGGCATCATCCTCGGCGCGGCAGGGCTCGGCAACGCGGTCGGACCGCTGATCGGCGGCGCCCTCACCGACCTCGCCTCCTGGCGCTGGATCTTCTTCCTCAACGTGCCGATTGCGATCTTCGCGGTGATCGTCACCTACTTGCTGGTCCGGGTGGAGGAGCCGGAGGCGGCCGACCACAAGATCGACTACCCGGGGATCGCCGCGATCTCGATCGGCCTCGTCTCGCTGCTGATCGCGCTCGACCAGGTCGACGACTGGGGCTGGAGCGACCCGCGGGTGATCGGGATGCTGGTGCTCGCCGCGGTGCTGCTGCTGGCCTTCGTCCCGATCGAGCGCCGTGCCGACCGGCACGCGCTGGTCCCCCGCGAGGTGATGCGGAACCGCAGCTTCAGCGCCTCCTGCGTGGCGATCCTCTTCATGTCGGCGACCTTCTTCGCCGCGCTCCTCTACCTGCCGCAGTTCATGCAGAAGCAGCTCGGCTACTCGCCGCTCGAGGCGGGGGTCGGAGTGCTGCCGTTCCTCGCCACCTTCGCGATCGTCTCCTTCGGCGCCGGGCCGCTGTACGACCGGGTCGGGGCAAAGCGGCTGGCGGTGACCGGCGCCGCCTGCATCACGATCGCGCCCTTCCTCTTCTCGCTGGTCGACGAAGGCTCGAGCTATAGCTCGCTGGTGATCGGGATGGTGGTGCTGGGGATTGGGGTCGGCAGCTTCTACCCGACCGCGACCACCGCCGGCGTGACCTCCGTCGACAGCTCCCAGACCAGCCTCGCCGGCGGCATCATCTACATGTTCCAGATCGCCGGCGGCTCGATCGGGCTGGGGCTGACGACGACTGTCTTCTCGGCTTCGATCCCGCCCTTCGTCGACGGCGTCCAGGCGGCGTTCCGGCTCGACTCGGCGCTCTCCCTAGTCGGTCTGGCGGTGACCGTGCTGTTTGTCGGCGGCACCCTCCTGGGCGGGCGGCGAGCGGCCGAGGAGCCGGCGTAGCGCGAGGCAGCGCTGGTCCGCGCGGGGGCTGCCGCGCCGCTACGGCACGAGTTCGTTGATCCCAGAGCCGCCGAGGAGGAGATCGTCGCCGGGGCCGCCGAGGAGCCGGTCGTTCCCGGGGCCGCCGATCAGCTTGTCGTCGCCGGGGCCGCCGAGGAGCAGATCGTCGCCGCCGCGGCCGGTGAGGGTGTCGTTGCCGGAGCCGCCAACCAGCTTGTCGTTGCCGGCGCCGCCGTTCAGGATGTCGTCGCCGGAGCCGCCGCGCAGCGTCGCCGGAACCGAGATGCTCGGCGCCAGGGAGATCGTGTCGTCGCCGCCGTTGCCGTTGACTTCGAAGCCGGCGATCGCCGCCGCTTCGCAGAGCAGCCGGTCCTCGCTCCCTTCCGGGTGCCAGCAGATACCGCCGCCGACTTCCAGCGGCGCCGCCGATTCGATCGTGTACTGGCCCCCGCCCGGCGTTGTCCCGATCGAGATCGTGTTGGCGAGTTCGTCGCCCGCGAGGACGACGTTGACCGCCTTTTCGGGCAGCTTCGCGGCCGCATGGGAGGCCGGTGCCAGCACCCCCGTCAGCGCCATCGCGGCTATCAGGATCAGCTTCCTCACAGGGATGTGAACAACGGCGGTGCGCTGACGTTGCGCCGCCGCCTGCAATCGGCGCCGGGGCGCTGCCTCAGAGGTCGACCGAGCGGCCGACGCTGAAGCCGTCAAGCGCGAGGATCTTCTCCAGCGCCTCCTCACGCACCGGCGCGTCGGTGGTCAGCGCCATCACCGCCCGCTCGCCGGCGCTCTCGGCGCCGACCGCGGCGGAGACGATGTTGACGCCCTCTTCGCCGAACAGGGTCCCAACCCGGCCGATCATTCCTGGCTGGTCGGCGTAGCGGAAGACGGAGATGTGGTCGGCGAACGGCAGGTAGAAGCCCTCGCCCCAGGCGGAGACGAGATAGGGCTCGCTGCGCGGCCCGACGCTGGTCCCGGCCACCTCGACTTCGTCCCCGGAAGACGAGCGCAGGCGGACGGTGACCAGCTCGGTGAAGTCCTCGGCGCTCGCGTCCTTGGTCTCGGCCAGCTCGATCCCCCGCTCCTCGGCCATCTGCGGCGCGTTGACGAGGTTGACCGGCTCCTCGGTGTTGCCGGAGAGGATCCCGGCGAGGACGGCGATCCCGAGCAGCCGCGTCTCGTGCGAGGCGATCCGGCCGCGGAATTCGGCGCTGACCCGGTCGACCGACCCCTCCCCCAACCCCTGCGCCAGGCGGCCGAGCTTTTCGCAGAGCGGCACGAACGGCGCCAGTGCTTCCATCGCCTCCGGCCGCACCGCGGCGATGTTGACCGCGTTGGTGACGACGCCGCCGGTCAGCGCCGCGGTCACCTGCTCGGCGGTGACGACTCCCGCCCGGTCCTGAGCCTCCGCCGTCGAGGCGCCGAGGTGCGGGGTGACGACGACGTCCTCGCGCTCGAAGATCGGGTGCTCGGTGAACGGCTCGGCCGGGAAGACGTCGAGCGCGGCGCCGGCCAGCTTGCCCGACTCGAGGCCGGCGACCAGCGCGTCGAGGTCTACCAGCTGGCCGCGAGCGCAGTTGACGACCCGGGCCCCGTCCTTCATCCGCTCGATCGCCGCGGCGTCGATCATGTTTTCGGTCTCCGGCGTTTTCGGCACGTGCAGGGTGACCAGGTCGGAGCGGCCGAGCAGGGCCTCGAGCGTCTCGGCGCCCTCCACGCCGAGCTCGCGGAAGCGCTCGGCGGAGACGAACTTGTCGAAGGCGAGGACCTCCATCTCGAAGCTCTGGGCGCGTTTGGCGACCAGCTGTCCGATCCGGCCGAAGCCGACCACCCCGATCGTCTTGCCGTACAGCTCGGCGCCTTTGTACTTGGAGCGGTCCCAGCGGCCGGCGACCAGCGAGCCGTGCGCCTGCGGGATGTTCCGAAACAGCGCCAGGGCCAGCGCCAAGGTGTGCTCGGCGGCGGCGACCGAGTTCGATTCCGGGGCGTTGGCGACGATGATCCCGCGCCGCGTCGCCGCCGGGATGTCGACGTTGTCGACGCCGGTCCCGGCGCGGCCGATCACCTTCAGCCGCCTCCCGGCCTCGATCAGCTCCGGCGTCATCGTCGTCGCCGAGCGGATCAGGATCGCGTCGTAGCCGGGCAGCCGCTCGGCCAGCTCGCCGTCGTCCCAGTCGAGGCCGAGGTCGACCTCGAAGTTCTCCCGCAGCAGATCGATCCCGGAGTCGGCGATCTTCTCCTTGACCAGGACCTTCGGCGCGGCGCCGTCGCCCTGCCCGCTCACCTGGCCACGCCCTCGACGTTGGCGACGACCCAGTCGACGCAGGCGGCCAGGGCCTCGACGTCGTCCGGCTCGACCGCCGGGAACATCCCGATCCGCAGCTGGTTGCGGCCAAGCTTGCGGTAGGGCTCGACGTCGACGATCCCGTTGGCCCGCAGCGCCTTCGCCAGTGCCGCCGCGTCGACCTTCTCCTCGTCGAAGTCAACGGTGCCGACGACCAGCGAGCGCTTGGCCGGGTCGGCGACGAATGGCGTCGCGTACTCGCTCGCCTCGGCCCAGGCGTAGAGCCGGCCCGAGGAGTCGCCGGTGCGCGCGACGCACCAGTCGAGGCCACCGTTCCCGAGCATCCAGCCGAGCTGGTCCTCGAGCAGCAGCAGGGTCGCCAGCGCCGGCGTGTTGTAGGTCTGCTCCTTGCGCGAGTTCTCGAGCGCGGTCTGCAGCGAGAGGAAGGCGGGCTGCCAGCGGTCGTCGGCGCCGTCGAGCTGCTCGATCCGCGCCACCGCGGCGGGGCTTAAGAGCGCCAGCCAGAGGCCGCCGTCGGAGGCGAAGCCCTTCTGCGGAGCGAAGTAGTAGGCGTCGGCCTCCGAGACGTCGACGGCAAGGCCGCCGGCGCCCGAGGTGGCGTCGATCAGGACCAGCGCCTCACCGGCGCCCTCGGGTCGCTGCACCGGCACCATCACCCCGGTCGAGGTCTCGTTGTGGGCCCAGCCGATGACGTCGGCGGCGGCGTCGGCGCGCGGCGCGGGCGCGTCGCCGGGCTCGGCCTCGACCAGGATCGGATCGGCGAGGAAGGGCGCGTCGGCGGTCGCCTTGGCGAACTTCTGCGAGAACTCGCCGTAGGTGAGATGGAGCGAGCGCTCGCGGACGAGCCAGGCCGCAGCGGCCTCCCAGAAGGCGGTGGTGCCGCCGTTGCCGAGTGCAATCTCGTAGCCGTCGGGCAGCGAGAAGAGCTCGGCGAATCCCTCGCGGACCCGCTTGACCAGGTCGCGGACGGGAGCCTGGCGGTGGGAGGTCCCCATCAGCTCCGTTTGCGTAGCGAGGCGCGCCAGCTGCTCCGGCCGCACCTTCGAGGGTCCGCAGCCGAAACGGCCGTCGCCGGGCTTCAGCTCGGCCGGGATCGTCGCGATGTCGGTTTGCGTGCTCATGCGGGGCGGGACAGGTTAGAGATTGGCCCGGGTGGACGACTCACCGATTTTCCTGCCTGGCGACCGCACCGGGGGCTACTCTCGCCCCGTCTGGTTCCAGTCATCGTCCTGAGGGAGGAATACCAGAGCCATGTATCCGATCGATTACGAAGCGGACTTCAATCCGACCCCGAACCGGGTGACGACGTTCTTCCGCATCATCCTGGCGATCCCGTGGATGATTGTCGCGATCTTCTGGGGGATCCTCGTCTACATCACCCATTTCATCGCTTGGGTGGTGGTGATCATCATCGGCCGTTACCCGCAGGGGCTGTACGAGTTCAACGCCGGCGTCCTCCGTTTCGGGATCCGGATCTCGGCCTGGGTCTACCTCCAGACCGACGTCTGGCCGCCGTTCGGCATCGCCGACGACCCCAGCTATCCGATCCGCCTCAACTTCGCCCCGCCGGCAGCCAAGCAGAGCCGGCTGAAGGCGTTCTTCCGGATCATCCTGGTGCTGCCGATGCTGATCGTCTCCTACGGGATCGGCTACATGCACACGGGGATCGCCGTCGTCTCCTGGCTGGTGATCGTCTTCCGCGGCTACCAGCCGCAGGGGATCCACGACGCTCTGACCTTCGTCAACGGCTTCTACGCCCGGGTCGGCGGCTACTACGCGCTGCTGACCGACGACTACCCGCCGATCGGGATCGAGAAAGCGACCGGCACCGGTGCGCTCGCCGCAGCGGCGCCGCCGGTCCCGCCCGCCGAGCCGCCCCCGGCTCCGGCCGCCTGAGGCCAGGGTCATGGCAGACGCGCCTGGCGAAGGCGGTGCGGAGAACATCAGGAAGGGCGACGGCTGGTCCGTCGCCCACCTCGACGACCTCGGCCAGGGACCGGGGTTCCGGAAAGTTCGCGGTGCCCTGGGGGTGACGGCGTTCGGCGTCAACGCGATCGTCCTGCCGCCTGGATACGAGACCGGGAGCCATTTCCACGACGAGCAGGAGGAGCTGTACTTCGTGCACCGGGGGCGGGTGGCGTTTGAGTTCGGCGACGGGGCGGTGCAGGAGGTTGAGGCCGGCGGGATGGCCTGGGTCGATGCGCCGACCTATCGGAAAGTGCGGAATCTGAGTGATTCGGAGGAGGCGGTTTACGTAGTGGTCGGTGGGAAGGACGGGTACGTCGGGCGAGACGGGAACCTCGCGCCCGGGGAGAGTCACCGGTAGACGACCCACCGCTGGTTGGACGGGGGCGCTGCGGTAAGGGGAGTGGGGTGCCACTCCCCCCCCCCCGCAACAGGTTTAACTAACGCGCAAGATCAAGGTCAGCGGGTCCGTCCCCACCGTTTTAGCTGCTTCTAGGGACGGAGCGGGCCGGGGCTCATGCCACCGCCCGACGCTTTAAAGAAGGGGGGATCCGGACTCGTTGGCGTTGCCGGAAAGTGTCGCTCCCCCTCCAGGCGCTCCCCCGAACAGCTACTCCTCGAACTCCTGATCGATCCAGGGCATCATCGACCGCAGCTCTTTCCCGATCTGCTCGATTTCCTTCCCCTGCGCCTCCTCGCGCATTCGCTGGAAGCTCTCACCGCCCGCCTCGTTCTCCCCGATCCACTCCCTCGCGAACTCCCCCGACTGGATCTCCCCGAGGATCTCCTTCATCGCCGCCCGCGACTCCGGCCCGATCACCCGCTTGCCGCGGGTCATGTCGCCATACTCGGCCGTGTTGGAGATCGAGTAGCGCATGCCCTGGATCCCCTTCTCGTACATCAGGTCGGCGATCAGCTTGACCTCGTGCAGGCACTCGAAGTAGGCGAGGCGGGGGTCGTAGCCGGCCTCGACCAGGGTCTCGTAGCCGGCCTGGACCATCTCCGAGAGGCCGCCGCAGAGGACGGATTGCTCGCCGAAGAGGTCGGTCTCGCACTCGTCCTTGAAAGTCGTCTCGATCACCGCGGCGCGGCCGCCGCCGATTGCCGAGGCGTAGGCGAGGACGGTGGCGTGGGCATCGCCGGAGGCGTCCTGTTGGACCGCCATCAGGCAGGGGACGCCGTTGCCTTCCTCGTACTGGCGCCGGACCAGGTGGCCGGGGCCCTTCGGCGCCACCATCCCGATGTCGACGCCCTCGGGCGACTCGATCTCGCCGAAGTGGATCGAGAAGCCGTGGGCGAAGAGGACGAGGTTGCCGGGCTCGATCCCGGCGGCGATCTCCTCGCGCCAGACCTGGCCCTGTCGCTCGTCCGGCAGCAGCACCATGACGACGTCGCCGCGCTTGGCGGCCTCGGCGACGGTCACGACCTCGAGGCCGTGCTCTTCGGCCTTGGCGCGGCTGGCCGAGCCCTCGCGCAGGCCGACGACGACGCCGACCCCCGAGTCCTTGAGGTTGAGGGCGTGGGCGTGGCCCTGGGAGCCGTAGCCGAGGATGGCCACGGTCCTGCCGCCCAGCTTCGAGAGATCAGCGTCTTTGTCGTAGAAGATGTCGTCGGTTCGCATGGGGCCGCAGGCTATCGGAGCGCCCGCCGCATCAGCTTGCCCGAGGGGGTCCGCGGCAGCGCCGCCGCCAGCTCGACCCGGCGCGGCACTTTGAACCCGGCCAAGTGCTCGGCGCAGTGGCGTCGCAGGTCCTCGGCGGTCGCCTCGCCGCCGTCGTTGAGGACGACGACGGCGGTCACCGCCTGCTGCCACTCCGGATCCTCGCGCCCGACCACGGCGGCGTCGGCAACCGCCGGGTGGCGCAGCAGCACCTCCTCGACCTCGGCGGGAACCACGTTCTCGCCGCCGGAGACGATCAGGTCGTCGATCCGGTCTTCGACGTAGAGGAAGCCTTCCTCGTCGATGTGGCCTAGATCGCCGGTGTGGAGCCAGTCGGCCTCGTCGGCGCGGCCGGGGGCGACGGTCGGTCCCTGGATCAGGATCTCGCCTTCGCGGATCCGCAGGTGGGTGGTCAGCAGCGGTCGGCCGGCGGAGCCGAGCTTGCGCTTGGCGTCGGCCGGGGCGAGCGTCGTCACCTGCGAGCAGGTCTCGGTCAGGCCGTAGGTCTGGACCACGGTGGCGCCCTTGGCGATCGCCTCCTCGAGCGGTTCCCGCGGCACCGGGCCGCCGCCGACCAGGATCGCCCGCGGGCCCGAGAGGTCGGCGCCGGCATCGAGCAGCCGCACCAGCATCGTCGTCACCAGCGAGACGACGCTGATCCGCTCCTCGGCCAGCGCCGCCGCCACCCGGTCGACGTCGAAGCCGTCGTGAACGACCGCGGTGGTCCCGTAGATGACGCTGCGCATGACGATCGTCAGGCCGGCGACGTGGCTGAGCGGCACGCAGCAGAGCCAGCGATCGGCCGGGTCGACTCCGATGTTGAAGGCGGAGCCGACGGCATTCCAGAGGAAGTTGCCGTAGGTGAGGCCGATCGGCTTCGGCAGCCCGGAGCTGCCGCTGGTGAGGACGCGGGCGAGGACGTCGTCCATGTCGTGCTCGCCGAGCAGCGGCAGGTCGGCTTCGGTCTGGGTCAGCTCGCCGGGGTCGTCGATGTCGACGATCGGCTCCTCGGCGGCAACGATCGCCGCCCGCTCGGCCTCGGTCAGGCGCGGACTCAGCGGCAGCATCCGCGCCCCCACCTTCATCAGCGCGTGGGCGATCACCACCTGCTCGCGGCGCGGGTGCATGGTGAGGGCGGCGGTCGAGCCGCGGCGGACGCCGTGGGCGGCGAGCCGGCGCGCTACCCAGGTCGCCTCGGCCTCGAGCTCGGCATAGGTCATTGCCGCCCCTTCGGCCTCCAGGGCCACCCGCTCCGGGGCGCTGACCGAGCGCTGCGCGAGCCAGTCGTCGAGTTTCATATCGTCCCGCATCATGCCGAACCGCCGGGGAAGACCCGACCGATGAGGATCTGGGTGATGGCGGCGCGGCCGCGGACCCTGCCCGCCGCGATCGCGCCGGTCCTGGTCGGTACCGCGGCGGCTTATTACTGGCAGGGGCACCTGCCGCGCTGGGGCGCCTTCGTTGCGGCGCTGATCGGCTCGATCTTCATCCAGATCGGCACCAACCTCGCCAACGACTACTCCGACGCCAAGCGCGGCGCCGACACCGCCGACCGGTTGGGGCCGGTGCGGGTCACCTCGAGCGGCCTGGTGACGCCGGCGCGGGTGTTGCGGGCGACCTGGATCGCCTTCGCAGTCGCGGTCGCGGCAGGGATCTACCTGGCCGCGGTGGCGGGGATCGTGATCCTCCTGATCGGAGCGGTCTCGATCGTTGCCGGTGTCCTCTACACCGGCGGGCCGCGCCCCTACGGCTATGCCGGCCTCGGCGAGGTGTTCGTCTTCCTCTTCTTCGGCCTGGTCGCCGTCAACGGCTCCTACTACGTCCAGGTCGAGCGCCTCGACACGCTGCCGCTCGGGCTCTCGATCGCCGTCGGCTTCCTCGCCACCGCGATCCTCGTCGTCAACAACGTCCGCGACCTCGAGACCGACCGCCGCGCCGGCAAGCAGACCCTGGCGGTGCGGATGGGGAGGCAGAATGCGATCACCCTCTACCGGCTGCTGATGGTCGGCGCCTTCGTGGTCCTGCCGCTGGCGCTCTGGGCCGGGGAAGCGAGCGCCTGGCCGATGATCGGCTGGCTGGCGGCGCCGCTGGCGCTGAGACCGCTGCGGATCGTCGGCTCGCGGACCGACGGGCCGGCGCTAAACGGGGCCCTGGCGGGAACCGGCGCGGTATTGGGGATCTTCTCGCTGCTGGTGACGGTCGGCCTGGTGATCGCCGCCTGAAAGGCTTCCGGGCGTGAAAGTCACGTCAGCAGAGGTCATTCCCTACACCCTCCCGTTCAGCCGGCCCTACGTGACCGCGCGCGGCGAGCTGCGGCGGCGCGAGATGGTGCTGCTGCGGATGCGCGACAGCGAGGGCCGGGTCGGGCTCGGCGAAGCGGTGCCGCTGGCGCTGCGCGGCGGCGCAACGCTGGAGACGGTCGTGCGCGAGCTCGAGGCCCTGGCCGAGACGGCGCTCCTCGACCCCGACGGCTTCGCCGCCGACGCGAAGGCGGCCAAGCTCTCGGCCCCGGCGCGCTGCGCGGTCGAGACCGCCCTCTGGGACCTCGCCGAGCAGGCAGGCCCGGCCGAGGGGTTGCCTTCTGACCCGGATAGCGGGTCGAAAGGCAACCTCGCGGAGGGAGCGGCGCGGGTGGTGCGGTGCAATGCGACGCTGGTCGCAGGGCAGCCGGCCGAGGTGGCGGCCGAGGCGGAGCGCTGGGCGGCGGACGGCTTCGGGACCTTCAAGCTGAAGCTCGGGACGGGGGACGACGCCGGGCAGGTGCGGGCGGTGCGGGAGGCGCTCGGCCCGGCGGCGCGGATCCGGGTCGACGCCAACGCCAGCTGGAGCGTCACGGAGGCGCTGGCGGTGCTGGACGCGATCGAGCCGTACGGGATCGAGCTGGTGGAGCAGCCGGTCTCCTCGCTCGAGGAGATGGCCGCGCTAGCGGCGCGGACCTCGATCCCCCTCGCCGCCGACGAGAGCGTCGCCAGCGCCGCCGAGGCGCGCCGGGCGGCCGAGGCGAAGGCCTGCGCCGTCACCGGGATCAAGCTCTCCAAGGTCGGCGGCCGCCCCGAGGCGGAGGCGATTCTGCGCGTACTGCCGGCCTACTTCTCGAGTGCTCTCGACGGCCCGGTCGGGATCGTCGCCGCGGGCCTGATGGCCGCCGAGCTCGGCCGCCCGGACGAGCAGCCCCGCGCCCACGGGCTCGCAACCGAACGGCTCTTCGCCGAGAGCGTCGCGGCAGTCGGCCCGCGCCTCGAGGGCGATCTCCTCCACCTTCCCCCCGCCCCCGGCCTCGGGGTCGTGATAGACGAGGATGCCTTGCAGGCGCACCGCCTTTGATTGGCGCCTTTTGCACCGCATCGGTGCAAAAGGCGCCAGAGCCCATGGACTCGACCAACGCCAACACCGCCCTCGCCTCGGCCTTCGCCGAGGAGCTCGAACGCGGCGGCCTGCGGCGCGCGGTCGTCTCCCCCGGCTCGCGCTCGACGCCGCTCGCGGTGGCGCTGTGGCGGGCGCCGGGGATTGCGGTCGAGGTGATCGTCGACGAGCGCTCGGCCGCCTTCTTTGCCCTCGGCGCCGCCCAGGCGAGCGGCGAGCCGGTGGCGCTCCTCTGTACCTCGGGGACGGCGGCGGCCAACTACCACCCGGCCGTCTGCGAGGCCGACGAATCGGCGCTGCCGCTGCTCGTCCTCACCTCCGACCGCCCGGCCGAGCTGCGCGGGATCGGCGCCGGCCAGACGATCGACCAGATCAAGCTCTACGGCGAAGCGGTGCGCTGGTTCTGCGAAGTTGGCAACCACCTCGCGGACGACGAAGGGCTGCTCCACTACCGCTCGGTCGCCTGCCGGGCGCTGGCCAGGGCGCGGGGCGAAGTGCGACCCGGCCCGGTCCACCTCAACCTCCCCTTCCGCGAGCCGCTGGCACCGCTCCCGGTCGAGGGCGCTGTCACCGCCACCGACCCGCTCGCCCTGGGTGGCCGCGAGGGCCGGCCGCTGACCGCGGTTACCCGGGTCGACGAGGAGCCGACCCAGTTCGAGCTCGACGAGATCGCCGCCCACATCGGCGACGCGATCGCCGGCGTCATCGTCACCGGCCGCCAGCTGGACCCTGAGCTGCGCGAGCCGCTCGCCCACCTCGCCCGCGCCTCCGGCTTTCCGATCCTCGCCGACGCCACCTCGCAGCTCCGCCTCGGCCCCCACGACCGCTCGCTCGTCGTCTCCACCTACGACCAGCTCCTGCGCGACGAGCATTTCGCCCACTCGGTCGTCCCCGAGCTGGTCCTGCGCTTTGGCGAGATGCCGACCTCGAAGCCGCTGCGAGCGTGGCTGGCGGCAGGCGGCGCCGACCAGATCGTGGTCGACCCGAGCGGCGGCTGGAACGAGCCGACCCAGAGGGCGACGGCGATCGTCCGCGCCGAGCCGACCGCGCTGGCGGCGGGATGGGCGCGGCGGCTTGAAGGTGAGGGGCGCGGCGAGCCCGTGCGCTGGCTTGCCGCCGAGCGGGCGGCGCGGGAGGCAATCGACGCCGCGCTCAGCTCAGCTGGGCCGGGCGCGGCGATCACCGAGCCCGCTATTCACCGCGCCCTCGGCCGCGCTCACGCCGGCGGCGACCTCGTCTACACCTCCTCGAGCATGCCGATCCGCGACCAGGAGGCCTTCGTCGAGCCCGGCGAGACC
>DASXFL010000123.1:0-3732 GCA_036489595.1 Solirubrobacterales bacterium | reverse complement strand
CTGGGCGCCCAGCCGTGGATCTCCAATGTCTTCAACGGGACGGCTCTCGTCGCCGCGGTCATCTTCGCGAAACTGGCTGCGCGGCGCGAGTTGAAGACCTGACTATGCGCTCGCCTATGCTGGCGAACTGATGGTGACTCGTTGGCGCGCCACCCCGATCTCGGAGTCCTAGGTGACTGCCACGGAGCCGCGCAGGACCGGCGTCAGATCGGTCGTCAAGGCAGTCCAGCTACTGCGTTTCGTCGCTGAAGAGAGCGTCCCGGCGACCGCGACGGAAATCGCCAAGGCGCTGGGCCTGCCCACCCCGACCGCCTACCACCTTCTCAACACCTTGGTCGCCGAGGGACTGCTGGCCAAGAACGACGCCCGCCGCTACACCTTGGGCCCGACGGTGGGCTTGCTCGCCGACGGCTTCCTCAATCGGATCGCGCCGCCGCGCTATCTGCTCGGACCGCTGCAGGACCTGGCCGATGAGACTGGTGAGACCGCCTATCTCAGCGGTTGGCGCGATGGCGAGATCGTCGTCTTACGCACCGTGGAGGGCAACCACCCGGTGCACGTGATGGGTCTGCGGGTCGGTTACGTCGGTGCCGCGCACGCTCGCGCCACCGGCAAGCTGCTGCTCGCCTTCGCGAGTGAAGGTGTTCGTGGCAGCTACCTGGAGACTCACGCCCTCGAGCGCTACACCGACAGCACGATCGTCGAGCCAGAGCAATTGGAAGAGGAGCTGACGCGGATCGTAAGGCGCGGCTACGCACTCGAGGAGGAGGAGTTCAGCGAGGGGGTCAGCTGCATCGCGGCGCCGGTCCATCTGTACGGCGAAGCCGCGGGCGGGCTGGTCGGCGCCTTCACGCTGGCCGTGCCCACCGACCGCTTCGATCGTAATTTCGAGGAGCTGGTCGCGGCTCTATTGCGAGCTGTGGCGGTGCCGGCTCCCGCGCCACTGGGGAGGACCTAGTCGTTCGCCGCGGTGCGACTGTCGACGCCGGGCAGCATCTTCGCCGGGTCGGTGGTCGTGCGGATGTCGAGGACGGAAGGGACGCCGGCGCCGAGGGCGCGCTCGAAGGCGCCCGCCAGCTCACCCGGCTCGTCGACCCGCAGGCCGAGACAGCCGTGGGCCTCGGCGATCGCCGCGTAGTCGACCTCCTCGAAGTCGACCGAGATGAAGCGGTCGGCGTAGAGGGCGTGTTGGAGCGCCTTCACGTAACCGAGCGTGCGGTTGTTGACGACCGCGCAGACGATCGGTGCCTCGGCCCGCAGCGCCGTCTCCAGCTCGCCCATCGCCATCGCGAACCCATTGTCGCCGCAGAGAGCGACGACCGGCCGGTTCGGCGCCGCCAGCTTGGCCCCCAGGGCCCCCGGCAACCCGTAGCCGATCGCGGCGTGGCCGCGGTTGGCGATGTAGGTGCGACCGGCTTGGGTTACGTCGAAGAGGAGCGCCGACCAATGGGCGGCGAAGCCGCCGTCGGCGACGAGGATGCCGTCGCCAGGCAGGACCGCGCGCAGCTCGGCCAACAGGCGGGCGACGTTGATCGGGCTTTCCTCGGAGGTGTAGCTCTCCTCCGCGGTCGCCAGCCATTCGCCCTTGCGCTCGGCGATCAGCTGCGCCCGCTCCCGGTTTGCCGCCGGCAGCGTCCCCGACTCGGCGTCGAGGGCGGCGACGAGGTCACGCAGGGCTTCGCGCACGTCGGCCCAGAGCGGCACCGTCGGACTGTAGTAGTGGCCCAGCTCCTCGGCCTCGACGTCGATCTGGATCAGCGGCGTATGGGGCGGGATCATCGCCCAGCGGTTGGTGGCGATCTCGCCGAGCTTGCTGCCGATCACGATCAGCAGGTCGGCTTCGCCGATCAGTCCGTTGGCGCTGCGTGAGTAGCGGCCGCAAAGGCCAAGCGCAAGCTCGTGGTCCTCGCGCAGCGCGCCCTTGCCGCTGATCGTCGAGGCCAGCGGGATCCCGGTCGCCGCGACGAAGGCCGCGACCTCGTCGTAGGCCTGGGAGAGGTGGACGCCGCCGCCGGCGATCGCCACCGGCCGCTCGGCTTTGCGCAGCAGTGCGATGGCCTCGTCGACGGCGCCCGCCGCGGGCCGGGTGCGGCGGCCGCCGACCCGGTCGGTGCCCGGGTGGGCGAAGAACTCCTCCTCGCCGAACTCAGCCTTGGCGTGGAAGACGTTCTCGCGCACGTTGAGGTGCACCGGGCCGGGCCGGCCGCCGGTGGCGATGGTCAGCGCCCGCCGGGTCAGCTCCGGGATTCGCTCGATCGTCTCGATCGAGATGCTGGCCTTGGATGCCGGGGTGAGCATCCCCACCTGGTCGCTCTCCTGAGTGCCGCCGCGACCGGCAAAGCCGACATTGACCTCGCCGGTCAGCGCCAGCAGCGGGATCGAGGCGCCCTGGGACTCTGCGAGGCCGCTCAGCAGGTTCGTCGCTCCCGGGCCGAGGGTGGCGT
Organism: Solirubrobacterales bacterium; assembly: GCA_036489595.1. GTDB lineage: Bacteria > Actinomycetota > Thermoleophilia > Solirubrobacterales > 70-9 > VAYN01. The sequence continues at coordinate 1,288 of DASXFL010000123.1, read as the reverse complement.
CGACGATGGCCGGCCGGTTGGCGATCCGGGCGTAGGCGTCGGCGGCGAAGGCGCCCTCCTTCTCGTCGCGGATCAGCACGTGGCGCAGGCTGTCCTGGCGGGTCAGCGCATCGTAGTAGGGAAGGGCCTGGAAGCCTCCCATGCCGAAACCGAGCTCGACTCCGTGCGCGTTCAGCATTCGCACGACGGCCTCGCCGCCGGTCATCTCAGGCACCTTGCTCTCCTCTTCGTTTGCTTGCTTCGCTTGCCGCCAGGCCGCGCACGGCCGCTTCGACCGCGACACCGGGGCGCAGTCCGATCTGCTCGCCGTGGCGGTTGACGTGGGTGATCTTCCCGGACCGCAGGGTGTCCTCGCCGTCGCCGATCCGGGCCGAGAGATGGCCGGCGGTCGCCGCCGCGATGCCCATCTCGTCGAGCAGCGGCAGGCGGGCGATCCCGGCGCGCTCCTTACCGCTGCCGGCGTCGTTGAAGAAAGCGGCGAGCAGCCCCGGCGGCGCATGGCGGCCACCCATGTCGCCGCCGTGTGAGCCGCTGACGACGACGCGGCCAGCCTGGTCCTCGCGCGCCTGGGACATCGAATCGCAGACGACGGTCGGCGGCTCCATGTCCTCGACGAGGCGCAGCGGCCGCAGCTCGGGCGTGGGGTTGTCGGCCGCCGGCGCGCCGGCGGCCGCGGCGAGCAGCTCGACCGCCTCAGCGGCAGCCATGTCCGGCCTGACGCCAGCCGCCGTGGCGACCTCATTGCAGTGACTGATCGTGCCGTTGCGGAGCGTGTCCCCCGCGTCGCCGATCCGGGCCGAGAGGTAGCTGACGACGGCAGCGCCGAGCCCCAGCTCCTGCATCGCCTCGAGGCCGCTGATCCCCGCCCCGTCCTTGCCGACGCCGGCGTCGTTGAGAACGACCGCGACGGCGCCGGCCCCGACCGAGTAGAGGGCCGAATAGCGGCCGCCGTGGGAGCCGCTGACCACGACCTGGCCGTGGCCGCGCTCACCGAGATGAGTGACAGAGTCGACGACGATCGTCCCGGCGGCGCTCACGCGGGAGCTCCCGCGTCGGCAACCGCAGCGAGCAGGGCGGCGCGGACGTCCTCGGCACCGGGCAGGACAACGTCCTCGAGGGGACCTGCGAAGGGAATCGGCGCGTCGGCGCCGCAGACCCGACGCGGCGGCACCTGCATGCCCGCCAGGGTCTCGGGGTCCTCGCTGACCAGGGCGATCACCTCGGCGGCAACCGAGCAGCGGGCCGGCGCCTCGTCGACGACGACCAGGCGGCCGGTCTTGCGGACCGA
>DASXFL010000120.1:0-9259 GCA_036489595.1 Solirubrobacterales bacterium | reverse complement strand
ATCGCCGCCGCCGCCCTCGCCGGCCTCCGCGACCGCTGGCGGCTCGTCGTTACCACCGCCGGCGTCGACCCCGACAGCCTCGGCGACCCCGGCAACGCGCTCGTCGCCCGCTTCCTCTCCCACGGCCCGCTGCTGCGCGAGGCCGACGTCGTCGTCTGCCACGGCGGCATGGGGATCACCCAGAAGGCGCTCGCCGCCGGGGTCCCTGTCTGCGTCGTCCCCTGGGGCCGCGACCAGCTCGAAGTCGCCGCCCACGTGGTCGAGGCCAAGGCCGGGGCCCGGGTGCCGCGCAAGCGCCTCGGCCCCGAGCGGCTCGCCGCCGCGGTCGAGCGGGCGCGGGGATGCGGCGCCGGCGCCGCCCGCGTCCGCGCCGGCTTCGAGGCGACCGGCGGCTCCGACACCGCGGCCGACGCGCTGGAAGCGATCGTCGCCTCCCCCGCCCCCTGAGCGGCGGGACGATCCCGCCCCACCGAAGCTTCGGGCTTGCGGCGCGGTTACCGGGTAGCCCGCTCGCGAAACCAACTGGAAGGGAGTCCAGTATGCGCAAGCTGTGGAAGCACCGGCCCTCGCCGGCGCTGATCGTCGCCTTCGTCGCTCTCGTCGTCGCCCTCGGCGGCACCGCCTACGCCGCGCAGATCAACGGCAACGCGATCCAGAAGCACTCGATCGGGGGTGGCAAGCTCAAGCAGAAGACGCTGACCGGCTACCAGATCAACACCAACAAGCTCGGAACCGTGCCGTCGGCGAAGGTCGCCGGGCGGGCAACCGACACGCTCTGGGCGGTGGTCAACAACCCGGCCGGGCCGGGGAACGCCTCGCTGGCCCGCGCCAGCGACGCCGGGATCACGGTCAGCGAGGGCGGCGGCGCCGTCAACGTGATCTTCCCCGGCAACGTCTCGGTCTGCGCCGACGTCGCCGGCCGCAACAACGCCGACACCACCGTGCCCAGCGCCGGCTACGTCCAGACCAACATCTCGCCGGCCAACCCGAACGCGGTCGAAGTCCATACCCGCGACAAGAACGGCAACAACGAAGACGCCGACTTCCACCTGATCGTCGTCTGCTGAGCCTCGCCGACCCGTCGAGGTTGCCTTTTGGCCCGGATAGCGGGTCGAAAGGCAACCTCACCACGGTGCATCGCGGCTAGAATCGGCGCGTGGCCGAGGAGCAGCTCGACAAGCGGATCACCGCCGAAGCGGGCGTCGACAAGCCTGACGACGCCCGCGAACAGGCGATCCAACGGCTGAAGATGAAGCAGGACTTCAAAGGCCTCCTGGCCGGGGGGATCTTCGCGATCGTCGTCACCGTGGTGATCTGGGCGCTCGGCGAAGGCGGCTACTTCTGGCCGGTCTGGGTGATGCTCGGGGTCGCGATCGGCGTCGTCGCCCAGGGCTGGAAGGTCTACGGCCCGAGCAACCGGATCAGCGAGGCCGACGTCCAGCGCGAGATGGAAAAGGGCTAGCCGCCCGTCGGCGCTCAGCGCCGCCGTTCTCCGACCCGCGCCCTCTCCATCTCCACCCGCTCGCCCCTGAACGGGACGCCCTCGGCACGGAGCCGCCGCTTCTGGCGGGCGCCCTTGGCGAGCGAGCCGTCGGCGCGGACGACCCGCCACCAGGGCAGGTCGGGCTCGGTGGTGCCGAAGAGGACGGAGCCGGCGAAGCGCGGCGCCCCGGGCGAGACGTCGCCGTAGGTCGCGACCGACCCCTCCGGGATTGCCCGCACCCGGGCCAGCACCTCGGCTTCGCGGTCGCGCGGCTCGCTCACGCCGTCGGCCCGAAGGCCTCGACGATCCGGTCCTGGTAATCGGCCAGCTCGGCTTCGGAGATGAAGTAGGTGGGCGGGGTGAGGAAGAGGCCGTCGGCGCGCTCGGCCGTCGCCTCGACCCGGGCGCGGACCTTGTCGAGGGGACCGGCGGCGCAGTAGGCCTCGACCATCTCGTCGCCGATCGCCGCCGGCACCGCGGCGAGCTCGCCGCGGCGGAAAGCCTCGCCGGCGGCCGCCGCCTGCTCGCCGAAGCCGTGCAGCTCCCAGAGCGGCGCGTAGGTCTTGACGGTCGCGTAGAAGGAGATCGTGCGCCGCGCCATCTCGATCGCCCGCCCCTCGTCGTCGTCGATCGCGCAGCAGACGGTCGGCAGGTAGTCGAAGCTCGCGCGCTCGCGGCCGGAGCGCCGCAGCCCCTCCTCGAAGGCGGGCACCACCACCTCGTCGATCCAGCGCAGGCTCTGGATCGGGTGGCCGATCAAACCGTCGGCGACGTCGCCGGCCATCCGCGCCATCCCCGCCTGGACGGCGGCGGTGTAGATCGGCGGCACCGAGTCGGCGCGGGCGGGCGGGTGCGGCCGCACCCAGCCCTTGATGTCGATGTCGTAGTAGCTGCCCTGGTAGCGGATCGGCTCGCCGGCGCCGGCCTGGCGCATGATCAGCCGCGTCGCCTCGATCGCCTCGCGCAGGTGCGGCGCCGGCCGCCCGTAGGGGGCGTTGTGCCAGGTCTCGTTCAGCCGCTTCACCCCCGCCCCCATCCCGAGCCGGAAGCGGCCAGCGGACATCTCGTCGATGTCGAGGGCGGTGACGGCGTGGATGAAGGGACTGCGGGTGAAGGCCCAGACGATCCCAGTGGCGACCCCGATCCGCTCGGTCTTCGCCGCCAGGTAGGCGGCCTGCGAGTCGGCGCTGCGGAACAGCTCCGGCGCCCAGACGCACTCGACCCCGGCCGCCTCGGCCCGCAACGCCTCCGCCTCGAGCTCGGCGATCGAGGTGCCGATCGCGGCGACCGAGATCCGGTCGAGCGCGCTCACGCGGCGGGCTGTTCCTTATGACCGCGTGACGAGCAAAAGGAACAGCTCATGAGGTGAGGATCGCGGCGGCGACCCGCTCGCGGTGCCAGCGGGCGTCGCCGTAGAGCGCCGCGTTCGCCCGGCCCCGCTTGAGGAAGAAGTGGAGGTCGTGCTCCCAGGTGAAGCCGATCCCGCCGTGGACCTGAATCGAGGCGTCCGGCACGCGCCAGCCGGCATCGGAGGCATACGCCTTGGCGCCGGCCGCGGCCCGCGGCAGCGACTCCGGCTCGGCGTCGGCGGCCCAGGCGGCTCCGTAGACGGCCGAGCGCGAGTTCTCGGTCTCCAGCAACATCTGCGCGCAGCGGTGGGAGACCGCCTGGTAGGAGCCGATCGGGCGGCCGAACTGTTGCCGGTCTTTGGCGTAGGAGACCGCCATCTCGAGCGTCCGCTGGGCAACCCCGGTCGACTCGGCGGCGAGGGCGACGCAGCAGACGTCGAAGACGCCGCCGTAGATCGTGCCCCGCTCGGGCAGCGTCGCCTCCGGGCCCAGCTCCACGCCCTCGAGGCGAACCGAGTAGAGGCGGCGGGTCTGGTCGATCGACGGTTCCGCCGTGATCGTGACGCCGGCGGCGTCGCAGTCGACGAGGTGGCGACCGCCGCCGCCGCTCGCGACCAGCAGGAAGTCGGCGCCGGCCGCGTCGGGCACCAGCACCTTCTCGCCGTCGAGGACGACCCCGTCACCGTCGGCCCGCGGCTCCAGCGAGTAGGCACCGGGAGTCGCGGCCGTGCCAGCGTCGAAGAGGGCGGGGACGCCGCGGCGGGACCCCTCGGCGAGGGGCCGCAAGTGGCTCTCCTTCTGCTCCTCGGAGCCGCCGGCGGCGAGCGCGAGGCCGACCGCGGTGTTGGAGAAGAGGGGCGAGGGCGCGAGCGCGTAGCCCATCTCCTCGAACAGCACCGCCAGCTCAACCGTCCCCAGGCCCTGGCCGCCCCACTCCTCCGGCAGCGCCAGTCCGGGCCAGCCGAGCTCTGACATCTCGGCCCAGCCGGCGGCGTCGGCGCCGTCCTCGGAGGCAGCGATCTCGCGGATCCGCTCCGATTTGAAGCGGGCGGCGAGAAGCTCACGGGCCGTTTCCTGGATCGCCCGCTGCTCGTCGTTCAAGTCGAAGTACATATCTAAGCTCCGCCCGCGTACTCTGCCTTCGCAGGGACGCCCTGATCACACCCGGCGATCACGCGTCCTGCTTCCGCGTCCGCCGCGGGCGGGTTTGGCGAGGGAGCCTCATCGCATCCGCGGCAGGCCGAGCACCCGCTCGGCGATGATGTTCTTGAGGATGTCGGTGGTACCGCCCTCGATCGAATTGGCGCGCGAGCGCAGGAAGCCGTACTGCCAGGCGCCGTTGGCGACGGCGTGGCCGCCGCCGCGGGCGAGCGGCGCGTAGGCGCCCTCGATCTCCAGCGCCAGCTCGGTCAGTCCCTGATTGATGTCGGCCCACTGCCACTTGCCGAGCGACCCCTCGGGGCCGGGGATGCCCGACTGCATCGTCTTGGTCAGGCCGCGGTAGGCGTTGAGGCGCATCGTCTCGGCCTCGATGCCCAGCTGGGCGATCCGCTGGCGGAAATAGGCGTCGTCGGCGGCCGAGCCGCCGCCCTCCTCGCGCACCTCCTGAGCGAGCCGCGCCAGCCGCCCAAGGCTGTTCTGGATCTGCGCGATCGCCCCGAAGGCGAGACCGGCGCGCTCGTTCATCAGCGTCGTGATCGCCACTCCCCAGCCGTTGCCGACGCCGCCGACCACGTTCTCCTCCGGGATCCGCGCCTCGTTGATGAAGACCTCGTTGAACTCGCCCTCGCCGGTGATCTGGACCAGCGGCTTCGCCTCCACCCCGTCCTGCTCCATGTCCATCAGGAAGTAGGTGAGGCCCTGGTGCTTGGGGGCATCGGGGTCGGTGCGGGCGACCAGCATGCACCACTTCGCGTACTGGGCGAAGGTGGTCCAGACCTTCTGCCCGGTGACGACCCATTCGTCGCCGTCCTTGACCGCCCGCGTCTTCAGCGAGGCCAGGTCGGAGCCCGACTCGGGCTCGGAGAAGCCCTGGCACCAGATCTCCTCGCCGGTCAGGATCGGCTCCAGGTAGCGCTCCTTCTGCTGCTCTGAGCCGTGGGCGATCACCACCGGCCCGCCCATCGCCAGCCCCAGCACGTTGGCCGGGCTCGGCGCCTCCTGGGCGGCGGCCTCGCCGACGAAGATCGCCTGCTCGATCATGGTCGAGCCGCGGCCGCCGTACTCCTTCGGCCAGGAGATCCCGGCCCACCCCGCGGCGTGCAGCTGCAGCTGCCACTCGCGGCGGAACCTCATCACCTCGTCAAGGCTGCCTTCGGGCTCCGGGCCGGGGTTGTTCGCACGCAGCCAGCCGCGCACCTCGTCGCGGAACTCCAGCTCCGATGGCGACAGCGTCAGGTCCATCGGCCGCTCAGCATATACGCCCCTGGCCAGCTGGCCAGGGGCGCGCGGGGAGGCCTTGTCCCGCCCTCCAGGCTCAGCCTTCGGAGCCGCAGACCTTCAGCCCGTAGGCGGTTGCCTTCTTGCTGGCGTCTTCGAGCGGGTTTTCGCCTTCGATCAGGGCCTGGGGATCGGATTCGCCTTCTTCGACCCCTTCCTGGAGCGCGTCGACGATTTCGCCGACCGTGCCCTCGTCGCCTTCCGGCGGCGTCAGCCCGCTGATTTCTTCGCCCTGCCTGCCGAGGTTCGGCAGCACCACCTGTTCGATGATTTCCGCCTGCTGGGCCTGGGTCGGTTCCTTGCCGGTTTCGATCCCGTTTTCTTCCGCGTATTCGACGATTTCTTCGGTCAGCTCGCCGTCGGCCTTGCGGCAGATCCCGTCGGCTTCCTTGATGAAGACCGCCTTGGCGGGCGCCGGCCCACTCGCTTCGGTGCTTTCGCCGCCGCCGGTGTCGCCGCTGCTGGTGCTGTCGCCGCCGCCTCCGCAGCCGGCGACCGCGGCTGCGATGGCCAGACAGGCGACGAGCGCGGCCAGTGCTCGCTTACTCAAGGCTTCTCCCCTTTTCGAGGTTGGATGGTGGACTGAGAACGCGGCAAGCTAGCGCCGCCGTCGGTCCCTACGAGGATCGGCAGCGAGCGGATCGGTCTGGAGCGCTCGGCTCAGGCGCCGGGCGCCACGGTGCGCAGGCCCTCGCGGCGAGCAGAGGCGGCCTGACGTACGTCATAGGTCACGAATGCGTCGATCGGCTCGAGGTAGAGGGCGGTGACGACGTGGATCGCATCGAGGGTGCGCAGCGCCGGCTCGGGGAGTTCACTGGCGGCTTCGAGCATGAGCGACTCGACCGGAACCGTCGTGACCGTTTCGAGCAATTCTTCGGAGCGGCCGAGAAGCGAGCCGAGGTCGACGCTGCTGTCTTCGGTGGCGATTCTCCGCAGAGCTCGCGCGACCTCGGCGGACACGAGCTCGCTGCTGAGCAGCTCCGCGCCGTCGATCGCGGCCGCCAGCTCCTCGGTCTGCGTTTCTTCGGCAACGAGTCTGACCAGCGCCGAGGCATCGGCGTACAGCGCTGGCACGGCCTACCGGTAGCCGCGTACGTATTCGAGCGCCCGCATACCACGTTCCCGGGTATCGACTTCACCGAATGGCTGAAGCGGCTTGGGAAGTGGCTCGCCAGGTTTCCGCCGCCGCTTCGGCGGCTTGACTTTGCCTTCGGCGATCAGCTCGTCGACCCGGGAGCCGGCGGTCGGAACGGGTCCCAGCTGAGCCACCGGCTTGTTGCGGTCGGTGACCACGAGGCGCTCGCCCGCTTCCACCCGTCGCAGGTACTTGCTGAGGTTCTGTCGCAACTCTCCCACCCCCACCGAATCTGTCATGTACATGAAGTTAGCACCTCCGCGCGCCGCCGATCGGCGGCTGCAGGCGGTCAAGAGACGCAGCAGACCGCCCTCTCCCCCGGTCGCGCCGCGGGTTTCCGGGAAGCTCCGGCCCCCGGAGCTCAGCTGCCGACCGCGGCGCCGGCGCCTGCTGCGTCGACGACCCGTGAGGTGAGGTGGCCGGGAACCCCTTCGTAGCGCTCGAACTCCACCGTGAACTCGGCGCGGCCGCCGCTGATCGAGCGCAGGTCGGGGGCGAAGTCGAGCACCTCGGCCATCGGCACCTCGGCCTTGACCTCGGTGGTCGAGCCCTTCGCCTCCATCCCCAGCGGCCGGCCGCGGCGCGAGTTGAGGTCGCCGATCACGTCGCCGACGACCTCGTCCGGGCAACTGATCGTCAGCTTGACGATCGGCTCCAGCAGGGCCGGGTCGGCCTCTTCCATCGCCTGCTTGAAGGCCATCGCCCCGGCCAGTTTGAAGGCCATCTCCGAGGAGTCGGTGTCGTGGTGCTTGCCGTCGACGAGGCGGACGCGGACGTCCTTGACCGGGTAGCCGGCGACGGTGCCGTGCCGCATCGCTTCGACCACCCCTTTCTCGACCGCGGGGATGAAGCTGCCGGGGATCGCCGCCCCCTTGATCTGGTCGATGAACTCGAGGCCGCCGCCGTCGGTGCCCGGCTCGATCTCGATCGCGCAGTCGGCGAACTGGCCTTTGCCGCCGGTCTGCTTCTTGTAGCGGGCCCGGGCGGCGGCGGGGCGGCGGATCGCCTCCTGGTAGGGGACGCGCGGCGGGTGCAGCTCGATCTCGGCGCCGAACCGGGTCCGCATCCGCTCGACCAGGACCTCAACGTGGACCTGGGTGAGGCCGGCGATGATCTGCTCGCCGGTCTGCGGGTCGCGGTGGACGTCGAGGGTCGGGTCCTCCTCGCTCAGCCGCCGCACCGCGGTCGCCGCCTTCTCCTCGTCGCCCTTGCTCTTCGCCTCGTAGGAGAAGGCCATCACCGGCGCCGGCAGGTCGAGCGGCCTGATCGCGATCTCGCGCTGGGCGTCGGAGAGGACGTCGCCGGCCCGCGTCTCCTTCAGCTTGGCGACGGCGCCGATGTCGCCGGCGCCGAGGTCGGAGACCGGCCGCAGCTCCGCGCCGAGCGGCTTGCCGATCTGCCCGATCCGCTCTTTCTGGTGCCGGGTGACGTTGACCGCCTGCGAGTCGGAGGCGAGCGCGCCGCTGTAGACGCGGAAGATGTTGATGCGCCCGGTGTACGGATCAGCGGTGGTCTTGAAGACGTAGGCGACCAGCGGACCGCTCTCGTCGGGCTCGATCTCGAGAGTTGCGCCGCCTTCGCCGATCGCCTCCAGCGCCCCGCGCATCCGCGGCGAGGGAAGGTCCTCGACCAGCGCCTCGAGCAGCCGATTGGTCCCCAGGTTGCGGGTCGCAACGCCGCAGGTGACCGGGAAGAGGTGGCCTTCCGTCACGCCTCGCTTCAAAGCGGTGACGATCTCGGCGTGGTCGATCTCCTCACCCTCGAGGTAGCGCTCCATCAGCTCGTCGGAGTTCTCCGCCACCTCGTCCATCAGCTTCTCGCGGTACTCCTCGGCCCGCGCCACGAGCTCCCCGGGGATCGGCGCCCGCTCGGCGTTGCCGCGGCCGGGACCCTGGTCGTAGACGAAGGCCTCCATGTCGATCAGGTCGACGACGCCGCGAACCTCCTGCTCGGAGCCGATTGGGATCTCGGTGGCGACCACGTGCGGCCCGAACGCTGCCTTCAGCGAGTCGAGGACGGCGAAGAAGTCGGCGCGCTCGCGGTCGAGCATGTTGACGAAGACCAGCCGCGCCAGCCCCTCTTCGTCGGCCCGCCGCCAGAGCCGCTCGGTCTGCACCTCGACCCCCGCGGTCGCGTTCACCACCACCACCGCCGAGTCGGCGGCCCGCAGCGCCGCCGCCGCGTCGGCGACGAAGCTGGGCTCGCCGGGGGTATCGATGAGGTTGATCTCGCGGTCGGCGTAGCCGAAGCAGGAGACGCAGGCGTTGATCGAGCAGCCGCGCTGCTGCTCGTCGCGCTCGTGGTCGGAGACGGTCGAGCCGTCGGCGACCGAGCCGAGCCGGTTGATCGCCCCCGCCTCGAACAGCATCGCCTCGTGGAGGCTGGTCTTGCCACTGCCACGGTGCCCCACCAGAGCCACGTTGCGGATCCGATCGGCAGCCTTGTGCGACACGCTACGAAACTACACGCGCGGCGGCCGAGGCTCAAGCCGGAGCCGGGACGCCGATGCGGCTAGCTCGGCAGGCTGCGCGCGAGCAGCGCGAGCAGCTCCTCGAAGTGACGCTCGCTGGCCGCCTGGTCGTAGGCCGCGGTGTCGGCCATCGTGAAGCCGTGGGCGGCGCCGGAATAGACCTCCGAGCGGTAGTTCGCGCCGGCCTCGTCCAGGGCCCGGCCGAGCTCGGCGATCTGCTCGGCGCTCATGCTTTTGTCCTGGTCGGCGAAGCCGAGGTAGATCTCGCGCTGCGGCAGCTCGGCGGCCGAGCGGTGGGGGCTGTCGGGTGCGTCGCCGACAAGGCCGCCGGTATGGAAACCGGCGAAGGCGGCGACTCGGTCGGGGTGCGCGGTGGCGATCCG
>DASXFL010000144.1:0-29539 GCA_036489595.1 Solirubrobacterales bacterium | reverse complement strand
CGATCCTCTCCGCCCTATCGTCCTTTTGGTCGGGCTCGGTCGAGATAAGCGTCACCGAAGCGGATCGGGTCCTCGTCTACCTCGGCGTTTTCGTCGCCGCGTTCCTGATCGCTCAAACCGACCAGAGCCGGCAACGTTTCGGCGAGGGGATCGCACTCGCCCTGATCGGGATCGCGGTGCTGACCCTCGGCAATCGGCTGCTGCCCCACGTCTTCGACGTCGCCGCCGGCCTCGGCAGCGGCGAACGGGCCCGCTATCCGCTCGGCTACTGGAACGCCAACGGGGTCGCCTGCGGGCTTGGCTTCGGGCTGGCGCTGTGGATGAGCCGGCGCTCGCCGACCACCTTCCTGCGCTGGCTGGCGGTGGCGGCGATGCCGGTCCTGCTCGGCGCCCTCTACGTCACCTACTCGCGCGGCGGGGTGCTGGGGCTGGTGGTCGCCTGCGGCGTCCTGATCGCCCTCTCGCACGACCGCCTCTGGCTCGCCGGGACCTTCGGCGCCGGCGTCCTCGGCGCGCTGCCGGCCGTGCTGGCGATCCAGGCGCGGACCAACGTCGCCAAGAACTTCGACAACCCCGGGGTGATCGGCGAGGGGGTCGCGGTGACCCTCTACCTGCTTGCCGGGATCGCCCTGGCGCTGCTGCTCTACTGGGGCCTGCGCGGGCTCGAGCGCCGCGGCGGCGCCCTCACCGGGCGAGCGGTGGCGCTCTCGCGCGATCGCCGCGTGCTCGGCGGGATCGCCGCCGGGATCGCGGTCGTCGCGATCGCCGCCGGGGTCGCGGTCGGCGGCCGTGCCTGGCACCAGTTCACCAGCTCCGACCTCGCCTTCCCCGAAAACCCCTCGCAGCACATCACCAGCTTCAGCGGCGGCGGCCGTGGCCAGTTCTACGAAGCGGCGCTCGAAGCGTTCGCGGAAAAGCCGCTGCTGGGGCACGGCGCCGGCACCTACCAGTTCTCCTGGTACAAGCTGCGGACGATCGACCAGCCGGTGCACGACGCGCACTCGCTCTACCTCGAGGCGCTGTCCGAGCTCGGAATCGTCGGCGGCCTGCTGGTGATCGCGATGGTCCTGACCCTGCTCTGGATCGGCTTCTCGGCCTGGCGCCACGCCGACGGCCGCCGGCGCGAGCTCTACGCGGCCCTGTTCGCGGTCAGCCTCGCCTTCGCCGTCTGCGCCGGCCTCGACTGGCTCTGGGAGATCGCCGCGCTCGGGTTCGTCTTCTTCTGTGCCAGCGGCGCCCTCGCCGCCGCCCGCTGCGCCCAGCTCTGGCGCTCGCGCGCCGCCGCCAACGGCAACGCCTCGATGACTCGCCGCTACGGGCTCGCGGTCGCCGGGGTCGCCCTCGCCTGGATCACGGCGCTGGCGCTGATCGGCCCGCTGCTGGTCGATCGCGAGCTCAACGCGAGCAAATCGGCGGCCGCCGCCGGGCAGCTCGAAAGCGCCGTCGACCACGCCGACACGGCGCGCTCGATCGAGCCCTGGGCCGCGTCGCCCTACGTCCAGCTCGGGCTGCTTGCTCAGGCGAACGGCGAATACGAACTTGCGAACGAGCGGCTCGGGCAGGCGATCGACCGCGAGGACCAGAACTGGGTCCTCTACTACCTGCGCGGAAGGGTCGAGCACGAAGCCGGGAACGAAGCGGCGGCGGCGAGCGATCTTCGCAAGGCGCGCGAATTGAACCCCCTCGAAAAGTGTTTGGGTGAAGGATGGGAAGCCTGCCAATGAGCACCCCCGACGTCGAGCGCGAGGCGAAGCAGTCCGGTCAGGGACAGACCGGGCCGGGCAACGGCACCCGCGCCGCCGGCCCGGTGCGGGTCCAGGAGCCGGGCCCGAGCGCCGGCGCCGAAGCCTCGCGCCGGCGCGGCGCCCAGCTGCGGCGGGTGCTGGCGCTGGGCGACTGGGTGGCGCTGGCGGTGACCCTGGCGATCGTCACCGCAGCCAGCGTCGAGACCGACGTCGCCACCCTCTTCTGGGCGATCCTCTTCAGCCCCAGCTGGATCGTCGTCGTCAAGTTCCACGGCCTCTACGACAACGACCACCGGCGAATTCGCCACAGCACTCTCGACGAGCTGTCCTCTCTGGTCTCGGCCACCGTCGTCGGCACCCTCGTCCTCGACGGGCTGCTGGCGCTGAGCCCGGTCGGCCCCCTCGACCCGCTGAGCGCGATCGCGGTCGGGGTCGGCGCCTTCGTCGGCAGCTTCTGCCTGCGCGGCGTCGTCCGCTTCTTCTGGCACCGGCTGACGCCGCTCGCCCCCGGCCTCGCGATCGGCCCGGCACGGGCGGTCGACATGGTCGCCCGCCGCGTCTCCACCCACCCGGAGACGCGGCTGGCGCTGGTCGGCTATCTGTCCGACGCCGACGGTGAGGGCGCCCGCGAGCTGCCGCTGCTGGGGACGATCGCCGACATCGCCCGGGTCGCCGACGAGCACGAGATCGAGCGCGTCGTCGTCGCCGAACAGGAGATGAACGAGCCGGCGGCGGAGCGGCTGATCGAGCAGTGCAAGGCGGCCGGCCTAGCGCTCACCTTCCTGCCCCAGCACTACGGCCTGCTCGGGCCCGGGATCGAGCTCAACCGCCTCGCCGAGCTGCCGGTGCTCGACTTCCGCTTCAGCGACCCGCCGCGGTCGACCCAGGCGATGAAGCGCGCCATGGACCTCTTCGTCTCCTTCACCGCCCTGCTGCTGCTCTCGCCGCTGCTGCTGGCGATCGCGCTCTGGATCCTGCTCGACAGCGGCCGCCCGGTCCTCTTCCGCCAGCGCCGCGCCGGCAAGGACGGCGTCCCCTTCACGATGGTCAAGTTCCGGACGATGGTCGCCGACGCCGAGGAGCAGCTGCCGGAGCTGATCGACCTCGAGTCGCTGGAGGAGCCGGCCTTCAAGATCCACAACGACCCGCGGGTGACGAGGAGCGGCCGCTCCCTGCGCCGCACCAGCCTCGACGAGCTGCCGCAGCTGCTGAACGTGCTCCGCGGCGACATGTCCCTGGTTGGGCCGCGGCCGGAGGAGGAGAGCGTCGTCGCCCTCTATGACGAGCGCCAGCGCGGCCGCCTCGCGATCAAGCCGGGGATGACCGGGCCGATGCAGGTCTACGGCCGCAGCGATCTGACCTTCGAGGAGCGGCTGGCGATGGAGCGCGATTACCTCGACAATCTCTCGATCTTCACCGACCTGGCGATCTTGATGCGGACGCCGCGGGCGATGGTGCGCGGTGAGGGCGCCTACTAGCGTCAGCGGGGCTATCGGCGACGCAGCCAGACGCTGCCGCCGCCGTGCACGGTTGGCAGGAACACCAGCAGCCTCTGCACCTCCTCGGGGAAGGCGGCGACGAGGGCGCTGGTGCAGGCGAGCGGCTCGAACTCGCGGTTGTACATCAGGAAAGCCTGCAGCACGTACTGCTCGTTCCAGGTCTGGCCGCGCTCGAAGATCCACTGGTCGGGGTAGTCGGAGGGCCAGAAGATGTCGTGGACGTGGAGGAGAACGCCGGGCGCCAGCCGCGGCACGACCTCGAAGAAGAACCAGTTGACGTCGCTGCCGGCGCGGGCGACGTGGGAGCCGTCGTAGAAGCAGACGTCGCCGGCCCCGAGCCGTTCGAAGGGCTCCAGCGGAGCGCGCTGAAGCATCGCTTCATGCAGGTCCCAGTGCTCCGGCAGCGCCCGCAGCAGCTCTTTGCGGGCGTAGGGCTCGATCTGGTCGACGGCGGTCTGCGGCGCCCCTTCGGCTTCGTTGCGGGCCAACGCCCGCGCCATCAGCAGGCTCGACCAACCGCAGCCGATCTCGACCACCCGCCGTGGCTTCGCGTTGCGCAGCATCCCGTAGTGGATGCCGGCGTCGGGGCCGCTCCAGAAGTCGTTGCGCCAGTGGTAGCTCGGATCGCCCGGAGCCATCTCGTCGGGGATGTCCTCGAGCTCGCCGATCAAGGGCGCGATCTGCCGCAGGAGCTCGAGCTGGCCGTCGAGGTTCCAGTCGACCGCGGCCGGCATCCCGCGGTGGTGCCAGAGATCGGAGTTCTGCTCGAGAAAGGAGAGGTCGTTGAGGGCGCTGTAGTAGTCGCGCGGCTGGAAGTGGTAGCCGCGCTGCTGGATCTCGGCGATCGGCGTCTCACGCAGCGTCGCGATCGCCCGGTCGACCGGGTCGACGTCGCTCGCCGCGACCAGGGGGTCGGGGGCGACGTCGGGCTCGGCGGCTTCGCCGCGAAGTGCCCGCAGCGCCGCGGCAAGGCGGCCATTCACGGCCGCGAGCTTACAGGTCCGTCCGCCGCCGCCCGAATACCCTGAGCGCGTGGAGCTCGAGGTTGTGATCGTCAGCCACGGCGCCGAAGCGCTGCTGCGGCGCTGCCTGGCCTCGTTGCGCGAGCACCCGCCGGCGCGGGCCGGGGTGCGGGTCACGGTCGTCGACAGCGGCAGCCCCGACGGGACCCCGGAGATGGTCGCCCGCGAGTTCGGCGAGGTGCGGCTGGAGCGGCTCGGCAACGTCGGCTTCTCGGCCGCCAACAACCTCGTCCTGCGCGAGAGCGAGGCCGACTTCGTGCTGCTGCTGAACCCCGACACCGAGGTCTACGCGGGGACCCTCGACGCGGCGCTGGCCCGATTCTCCACCGACCCGCGGATCGGCATCGTCGGGGTGAAGCTGGTGCGGGAGTCGGGCGAGCTCGACCACGCCTGCAAGCGCTCCTTCCCGACGCCGCTGGCGGCGCTCGCCCACTTCACCGGCATCGGCCGCGAGGAGGGCGCGAGCGAGCGGCTCGGCCAGTATCGGGCAACCCATCTCGGCGACGACGAGCCGGGCGAGGTCGACGCGGTCAACGGCGCCTTCATGATGTGCCGCGCGGCGGCGATCCGCGAGGTCGGCCTGCTCGACGAGGGCTACTGGCTCTACATGGAGGACCTCGACTGGTGCCACCGCTTCTGGGACGCCGGCTGGAAGGTCTTCTACGAGCCGGCGGGAACGGCGCTCCACGTCAAGGGCGGCTCCAGCGCCGGCCGCCGGGCGCCGCGCCAGGAGATCGCCTTCCACCGCGGCATGGCCCGCTTCTACCGCCGCTTCGACGCCGCCGGCGCCAACCCGCTCTTAAACGCGGCGGTTTACGCCGGGATCGGCGCCAAGCTTGCCGTCAGCCTGGCGATCACGGCGCTGCGGGGGCGGGCCTGACCGTCATCGCGTAGAAGTCGAAGGTGAGCTCCTCGCCGGCACCTTCGACCGCGATCGTGCGGGCCTGCGGGACGGTCGCGAAGGGGCCGGGTTCGTAGACCTCAGCCCCGGCGCGGAGAATCAGGCCGTCGCCGGCGGTTTCGGGGATCAAGCGATAGCGGCGTTCGCCGTTGACCGTTAGGTGGCGGGCGTCGGCGTGGAAGAGGAAGGTCTGGAGGCGTTCGAGGCCGCCGACGCCGACGCCGCCGATCCGCGCGAAGACGACCTGCCGCGGTCCCGGCGCCGGCACCTCGACTGCTTCGCCCGGCGCGGCGGAGACGGTGCCGAGCGGTCGCGGGTCGCCGCAGCGGTCGCGGACGCGGCCGAGCACCTGCCAGCGTTCGCTTGCGGTCAACGGGGCGAAGTTGCAGAGGACGGCGCGAGCCTGTTCGGGCGGGTCCCAGCCGGGATAGCGGCCGTCGAGGTCGCGGGTCGCGAACTCGGGGTGGACCTGCAGCTGGTTCTCGCGCAGGATCCGTTCGGGGCCGTTCGGGTCTGCCACCGTTTCGGCGTTGAGGCGGTCGAGGGCCGACGTGTAGGCCTGGTAGTTCTGGAACACCGGCAGCGGAATCCAGTTCAGCTCGTAGGCCCAGGCGGCGCCGATCTCCCACGGTTCGACCGCCACCGTGTGGCCGCGCAGGTCGGCCAGCGCCCGCGGCTCGAGCTGATAGGTGTCCCGCATCCCGGTGTGGCCGTCTTCGATCACGTGCTGGCGGCGGGACGGGCTGAGCAGGGTGCGGACGCCTTCGAAGGCGAGGCGGGCGTTGGCAGGGGCGTCGAAGTTGGTGCCGATGCCGTGCGGTCGCACCGGCACCGTCATCAGGGCGACGGCAGCCGCCACGACGAGCGCCCAGCGCCAGCGCGGGACGCCGAGGCCGAAGGCGATCCAGAGCACGCAAGCATTGGCGAAGAAGAGGGTCAGATGGCCGGCGTCGGTACGGACCACGCCCTCCTTGAAGACCGCGAAGGCGGCGAGCGCGGCGATCGCCGCGGCGGCCCAGCGGCGGGCGCGCTCGCGGCTGGCGCCGAACCAGGCGACGGCGGCGATCGCGATCCCGAGCGCGGCGGCGGCGATCGTCGCCGCCAGCACCTTCCAAGCGGCGACGTCGGTCTGCCGCAGCATCGCCGTGCTGTAGCCGCTCGAGATCTGCAGCGTGTGCTCGGCGAAGGCGGGGACGTCGCCGAGGCTCTGCCCGCTCAGCAGCCAGAGCGCCAGCAGCTCCGCCGCCAGCAGCAGCAGGTAGGCGGTGATCCGCCGCCAGCCCGCCCGCGCCCCGACCAGAGCGATCAGGAAGAGGACGGCGACCAGCGGCCCGGTCGAGAGCTTGACCAGCGCCAGCGCGGCGCCAAACGTCGCCGCGCCGGCCACGAACAGGTTCTGCGCCCGCGGCGGGCGCTCGCCTTCGAGCAGCCAGACGCAGGCGAAGACGGCGGCGAGCATCCCGAGCTCGAGCAGGAGCAGGGCGGCGACGAGGACAAAGGCGACGGCGGCGCTGACGAGCAGCGGCAGCCGCCGCCGCAGCGCCCAGACCAGGCCGACGCAGAAGAGGACGTAGACGCCGGCGTTGTAGAGAAAGGCGAGCACGGCGAGGCCGCTGAACCAGACCATCTGCCCCTGCAGGAAGCCGAGCGGGCCGTAGGTGAAGACGACCTGCCGGCCGAAGCGGAGGCCGTCGTCGACGGCCATCGCCAGGCCAGCGTTCCAGCTCGGATCGAGGCCCGGCATCGGCGTCCCCATCTCAATCCGCCAGCCGAGCAGGGCGACGAGGAGCCCGGCCGCCCAGACCGGGACCCGGTCGGTCTCGCCGCTCCAGCGGCGCAGCGTCTCGAGGCTCACCGGCGGCCCTCAGCCGGTCGCGGATTCGCCCGGCTGCGGCGCCGGCCGCCGGGTCACCGCCGGCGAGCGGCCGCTGGTCGCCGAGATCCAGCGCGAGCGGCGGCTGAAGACGCCGACTTTGACCCGGTCGGCCTTGCGGACGAGGACGAGGCTGAAGATCGCCCCCAGCAGGGCGATCCCGGCCGAGACCGCGAAGGTGACCTCGAAGGCGGTGACGTGGGAGGCGATCACGTCGGGTTCGATGATGTGGAGGAGGTGGCTGCCGGGCAGGTGCTTGATCCCCGACTGCTCGGCTTCGATGATCAGCTCTCTCCCCCGTTCGATCTGCTGCGGGGTCGGGTGGACGCCTTGTTCGGCGAACTTCTGGTCGAGGGTGTGGAAGTTGACGCCGAGCTCGACCGCCGAGAGGGCGGCGATCCCGAGGGCGCCACCGAGCTGCTCGGAGGTGTTGATCATCCCGGCCCCCTCGCCGGCGTCCCTTTCCGGGACCGCGGTCAGCCCAGTGGGGTCGTTGACGGTGAGGACGATGCCGAGCCCGAGCCCCTGCAGCAAGAGGCCGGGGATCAGCGCCACCGCCGATTCCTGGGAAACCGAGAGGGCGAGGACGACACCGGAGATCGCCAGCACGACGAAGCCCACGACCAGCGGCCAGCGGCCGCCGAAGCGGTCGAAGGCCTTCCCGGCCAGCGGGCCGGCGAGGATGATCGGAATCGTCGCCGGGATCAGCGCCACCCCGGCCGCGGCCGGCGAGACGCCGACCACCAGCAGGAGGAAGAACGGGGTGAGGAAGCCGAGCCCGAGCTCGACCATGCCGGCCAGCAGCTGGCTGATGTTGGCGGCGAGGAAGTTCTGGTGCCGGAACAGCTTGAAGTCGACCATCGGGTTGGCAGCGCGGCGCTCGATTGCGAGGAAGACCGGGATCAGGACGACGCCGATGACGATCGGGATCAGCGTCTGCGGAGCGCCCCAGCCCGCCTCGGGCCCTTCGCTGAGGCCGAAGATGAGGGTGCCGACCGCGAGCGCAAAGGTGACGACGCCGGGCAGGTCGAGGTCGCGCGAGGCGCCCTCCTGGGGCTCGAGCTGCGGCGTCGCCCGCAGAGTGATCACGATCGCGGTCACCGCCAGCGGCACGTTGACCAAGAAGACGAGGCGCCAGTCGATCGCCGTCAGCGCCCCGCCCAGGACCGGCCCCAGGGCGGCGAAGAAGGCCGAGGCGCCGGCCAGGATCCCGAGCGCCGAGCCCTTGCTCTCGTCCGGATAGACCGCGCTGACGATCGCCAGCGCGGTCGGCATCATCAGCGCCGCGCCCGCTCCCTGCAGGGCCCGGGCGGCAATCGCCATCGCGATGTCCTGCGAGGCTCCCATCGCCGTCGTCGCCAAGGCGAAGATCACCGCCCCGACCAGGAACACGCGCCGCATCCCGAAGAGGTCACCGAGCCGGCCGCCGAAGACCATCAGCGCTGCCAGCGGCAGGATGTTGGCGGTCATCAGCCACTGCGACTGGCTGATCTGCGCGTGCAGCCCCTCGATCGCGTGCGGCGCCGCCAGCGGCACCGCGGTCTGATCGACCAGGATCATCGAGCTCGACAGCGTCATCGCCGCCAACGTCAGCCGCATGTTCCGCCGCGAAGTCACCGTCGCGGCGGAGCCTATTCGCGGGCCCCGCTCGTGACCAGCTACCAGGGCAGCTGGTCGCCGACCTCGGCCAGCCGCGGCGCCGCCTGGTCGCGCTCGGAGAGCAGCGGCTCGGAGACCCGCCAATCGACGCCAACGTCGGGGTCGTCCCAGGCGATCCCGGCCTCGGTGGCGGGGTCGTAGAGCGAGGACACCTGGTAGCAGACGTCGGCGACCTCGCTGAGGACGGCAAAGCCGTGGCCGAAGCCGACCGGGACGAAGAGCTGGCGGTGGGCGACGTCGTCGAGCACCTGGGCTTCCCACCGCCCGTAGGTCGGCGAGCTGCCGCGCAGGTCGACGGCGACGTCGAGGATCTCGCCGCGGGCGCAGCGGATCAGCTTCGCCTGGCCGGGATCGGTCTGGAAGTGGATCCCCCGCAGCGTCCCCCGCGACGAGCGCGAGTGGTTGTGCTGGACGAACTGGGTGCCGACCCCGAGCTCGCGCCAGACCTCGGTCCGGAAGCTCTCGACCATGAAGCCGCGCTCGTCCCCATGGACGACGGGCTCGATCAGGACGAGGCCCTCGAGCTCGGTCGGCAGCCGCTCTGCCATCGCCGGCTTAGCCCAGCGCCTTCCCGTACTGGCGCTCGTAGTACTCGCGGTACTCGCCGGAGCGGATCGGGCCCCACCAGTCCTCGTTGTCGCGGTACCAGTCGACGGTTTTCTCGAGCCCCTCGTCGAAGTGGACCTGGGCCTCCCAGCCGAGCTCGGCCTCGAGCTTCTCGGAGGAGAGCGAGTAGCGGCGGTCGTGGCCGGGGCGGTCGGTGACGTACTCGATCAGCGACTCGTCGCCGCCGGTGAGCTCGATCACCCGCTTCACCACCTCGATGTTCTCGCACTCATCGGGGCCGCCGACGTTGTAGGCCTCGCCGGCCCGCCCCTTGGCGAGGACGGTGTGGATGCCGCGGCAGAAGTCCTCGACGTAGAGCCAGTTGCGGACTTGACGTCCATCCCCATACACCGGCAGCGGGTCACGATGCATGGCGTTCAAGGTGATCAGGGGAATCAACTTCTCTGGATATTGGCGCGGGCCGTAGTTGTTGGAGCCGCGGACGATCGAGGCGTCGAGGCCGTAGGTGTGGACGTGGGCGGAGACGAGGAGGTCGCCGGCCGCCTTGGTGGCGGAGTAGGGCGAGGAGGGGTCGAGCGGCGAGGCCTCGGTGAAGGAGCCCGACTCGATCGAGCCGTAGACCTCGTCGGTCGAGACCTGGACGTAGCGCTCGATCCCCAGCTCGCGGACGGCGTCGAGCAGGGTGCCGGTGCCGACGACGTGAGTGCGGGCGAAGGCGTCCTGGTCGTCGATCGAGCGGTCGACGTGCGACTCGGCGGCGAAGTTGACGACGGCGTCGCAGCCGGCCATCGCCTCGCGGACGATCGCCGGGTCCTCGATCGCCCCCTCGATCAGCGGCGTGCCCTCGGGCAGGTTCTCCGGGCGGCCGGCGTAGGTGAGCTTGTCGAGGACGACGACGTCGTGCTCGGCGCCGGCGACGCGGACGTAGGTCGAGCCGATGAAGCCCGCCGCCCCGGTGACCAACAGTTTCATCCTGCCTCCTCCGCTTCTCGTTGTGCCAGGTAGCCGGCCAGGCCGTCCCGCCACGATGGCAGGCGGATCGGGTGCTGGCGCTGGCTGGTCAGGGCCGAGTACGGCGGCCGCGCCGCCGGGCGGCCGAATTCGTCGGTGGTGACCGAGAGCACTTTGCAGTCGACTTTCGCCTGCTCGAAGATCTCGCGAGCGAACTCGTACCAGGAGCACTCGCCGGCGGCGGCCATGTGGTGGATCCCGTACTCGACCCCCTCGATCAGGCGGACGATCCCATAGGCGAGGTGCCAGGTGTAGGTCGGCGAGCCGACCTGGTCGCGGACCACGGCGACCTCGCCGCTGGCGGACGCGAGCCGCAGCATCGTCTCGACGAAGTTGTTGCCGCCGATCCCGAAAAGGCCGGCCGAGCGGACCACGAAGTGGCGCTTGTTGGCGGCGATCGCCGCCTCCTCGCCGGCCAGCTTGGTACGGCCGTAGGCGGAGAGCGGGGCGGGCTGGTCGGCTTCGACGTAGGGGCTGCGCTTGGCACCGTCGAAGACGTAGTCGGTGGAGACCTGGACGACGGCGGCGCCGACCTCGGCCGCGGCCGCCGCGACGTTGCCGGCGCCGGTCCCGTTGACCGCGAGGGCGGCCTCCTCGGCCGTCTCGGCACCGTCGACGTCGGTCCAGGCGGCGCTGTTTATGACCACGTCCGGCCGCTCGAGGTCGACCTTGCGGCGGACCGAGCCGGCGCCGGCGACGTCGAGCTCGGCGCGGCCGAAGCCGACCACGTCGTGGCCGGCGTTGCCGGCGGCGAGCATCAGGTCGCGGCCGAGCATCCCCGCCGCTCCCGTCACCAAGAGCTTCACCGCGGACCTCCGGGCATCAGACGATTTCGATCTCGCACTTGTCGCCGACCAGCATCCGCAGCGTCCGCGGCGGGCCCTGGCTGCGGCGCAGCTTGACGTCGCGGCCGAGCAGGCTGGCCTCCATCCGGGTGCCGAGGTCCGCGACGACGGAGCCCGAGAGGACGATCGAGTGCTCGACCTCACAGCGGCTGATCTCGACGTTCTCGCCGATCGAGGTGTAGGGGCCGATGTAGGCGTCCTCGATCTTGGCGCCGGCGCCGATCACGGCGGGACCGCGGACGATCGAGCGGATCAGGGTAGCGCCCGGCGCGACGACGACGCGGCCCTCGACCCGGGAGCCCTCGTCGACCTCACCCTCGACGGCGGAGTCGATCTCCTCGAGCACGAGGCGGTTGGCCTCGAGCATGTCGGCGAGCTGGCCGGTGTCCTTCCACCAGCCGCGGACGACCTCGGAGCGGACCGAGCGGCCGTCATCGATCAGCAGCTGGATCGCCTCGGTGATCTCGTACTCGCCGCGCCAGGAAGGCTCGAGCCGGCGGGCGGCCTCGAAGATCGAGGGGCTGAAGAGGTAGACGCCGACCAGCGCCAGGTTCGAGGGTGGGTCCTTGGGCTTCTCGATTAGGCGGACGATGCGCTCGCCGTCGAGCTCGGCGACCCCGTAGGACTGCGGGTCCTCGACCGGGGTCAGCAGGATCAGCGCCTCCGGCTGGGCCTCGGTGAAGGTGGAGACGAGGTTGCGGATGCCGTCGCGAAGGAGGTTGTCGCCGAGGTACATGACGAACGGCGATTGGCCGAGGAACTCCTCCGCGGTCAGCACCGCGTGGGCGAGGCCGGCCGGCTCGTCCTGGACGATGTAGGTGATCTTGGCCCCGAACTGCGACCCGTCCCCCGCCGCCTCGCGGATCTCATCGCCGGTCTCCGGCGCGATGATGATCCCGATCTCGCTCACCCCGGCGTCGACCAGCGCCTCGATCCCGTAGAAGAGGACCGGCTTGTTGGCCACCGGGACGAGCTGCTTGGCGGAGGTATGGGTGATCGGGCGCAGGCGAGTGCCGGCGCCACCGGAGAGAATCAGGCCCTTCAGAGGCTCCATCGACGGCTGCAACCCTAGCTAGTGAGCGAAGTAGCTGTGCGACCCACCGTCTTCATCCCCAACTACAACGGCGAGAAGCGCATCGAGCGGGCGCTCGAGGGCCTGCGCGGCCAGAGCCGCGAGGTCGAGGTGGTGGTGGTCGACAACGGCTCCGGCGACGGCTCGGTCGAGCTGGTGCGCGAGTGCCACCCGGAAGCGGCGGTGGTCGAGCTGGGGACCAACCTCGGCTTCGGGACGGCGCTCAACCGCGGCGTCGCGGCCCGGCCCGGGGCCGACCCGGTGATCCTGCTGAACGACGACGCAGCGCCGGAGCCGAGCTTCGTCGAGGCGCTGCTGGAGCGTCGGGACGGGGTCGAGGCGGTGGCCGGGGTGATGGTCCAGGACGCCGACCCGGGGCTGATCGACTCGGCCGGCGTCGTCGCCGACCGCACCCTGATGGGCTTCGACTACCTGCACGGCGAGCCGGTGGCGGCGGCGGCGGGCGCGTCAGACCCGCTCGGCCCGACCGGCGGCGCTGCCCTGTATGACCGCGCCGCCTTCGAGGCGGTCGGCGGCTTCGACGAGCGGATCTTCCTCTACTACGAGGACCTCGACCTGGCGCTGCGGCTGGCGGCCCGAGGCGGCCGCTGCCGCCTCGCCCCGGACGCCCGCGCCGTCCACGCCTACTCGGCCAGCCTCGGCGCCGCCAGCCCGCGGAAGTACGCGGCGACCGGCTGGAGCCGCGGCTACATGCTGCGCCGCTACGGGGTGATGCGAGATCCGGCCCTGGCCCTGCGGGCGCTCGCCTGTGAGGCCGCGATCGGCGCCGGCCAGCTGCTGCGGGACCGCACCGCCGCCGGGATCGGCGGCCGCCTGCGGGGGTTCCGCGCCGGCCGCGGCCTCGAGCGCAGCGACGCCAGCGGCGCGCCGCTGCTCGATCTCAGCGCCCGCGAGGCACTGGCGCTGCGGCGGCGACGCCGGGGCTAGGCGCCGAGCCAGGCGCGGGCGCGCTCGAGATCGCCTTCACGGCGCAGGCGGCGGCGCTCGCGCAGGCCCGCGCGCAGCCGCGCCAGGCCCTCGAGCTTGCCGCGCAGGGTGGCGCCGAGCCGCCGCTCGCTCGCAGCGCGCCCCAGTGACCCGGCCTCGACCGCGGCGATCCGCGGCAGCCTCGATGCCGGCACGAACTTCGCCTGGGTGACGATCCGATTGCGGGCGACGAGTCGCGCGTTCCAGGCGCTCGGCCGCTCCGCTCCCGCCAGCCAGGAGGCGTTGCCGAGGTGCCAGACGGTGGCCGCGGGCTCGTAGGCGAAGCGCCAGCCTGCCACCCGCGCCCTGACGTTGAGGTCGACGTCCTCGTAGAAGGAGAAGTAGCTCGCGTCGTAGCCGCCGAGCCGGTCGAACAGCTCCCGCCGCAGCAGGCAGGCGGCGCCGCAGACGCCGAAGACCTCGCGCGACCGCCGGCAGCCCTCGCTCTGCGCCTCTCCGGCGCCGGTCTCGTAGGCGCGCCCGTCGGCGGTCAACGCTTGGCCGGCGCTGTAGAGCCGTGCCGCCTCGGGATCCCCGACCTCGCCCTCGAGCTGGAGGATGCGCGGCTGGACGCCGCCGAGGCTGGGATCGCGGTCGAGGGCGGCCGCCAGCGCCGCCACGCACCCCGGCTCGAGCACGGTGTCGGCGTTCAGCGCCAGGACCGCCGGCGCCGAGGTGCGCGCGACGGCGAGGTTCATCGCCGCAGCGAAGCCGACGTTGCGCGGCAGGGTTATGTGGGGGATGCCGTTCGCCCGCAGGTACTCGCCCGAGCCGTCGACCGAGCCGTTGTCGACCACCAACTGCTCCCATGGCGCCTCCTGCGCGCGCACCGAAGCGAGGCAGGCGGGAAGGAGGTCGGCGGAGTTCCAGCTCGGAATCACCACCGCGACCTGCGGCGGAACGAGATCCATGGGCCTAAGCGTTACACGCGATGCGACCGCTAGCGTTCGGACCGGTTATGGCCGCTAGCAAGTCGATCGAGAGCCCGTCGGTCCTCGAGACCCCTGTCGCCCCGCCGCCCGGGGCCCCGCCCGCGATCCGGGTTTCCGACCTGCACAAGTCGTTCCGGATCCCGACCCACAAAGTCGATTCGCTGAAAGAGCGGATGGTCCGCCCGCTCTCCTCCCGCGACTTCCGGGTGCTGGAGGCGCTGCGCGGGATCTCGTTCGAGGTGCGGCAAGGCGAGTTCTTCGGGATCGTCGGCCGCAACGGCTCGGGCAAGAGCACCCTGCTGAAGCTCCTCGCCAGCATCTACCGCGCCGACTCCGGCAAGATCGAGATGGCCGGCCGGCTCGCCCCCTTCATCGAGCTCGGGGTCGGCTTCAACGCCGAGCTGACGGCGCGCGAGAACATCGTCCTCAACGGCGTGATGATGGGACTGACGCCGCAGGAGACGCGCAACCGGCTGGAGGCGGTGGTCGAGTTCGCCGAGCTCGAGGAATTCGTCGACCTGAAGCTGAAGAACTACTCCTCGGGGATGCTGGTTCGGCTCGCCTTCTCGCTGATGCGCGAGGTCGACGCCGACATCCTCCTGATCGACGAGGTGCTCGCGGTCGGCGACGCCTCCTTCCAGCAAAAGTGCGCCGACGCCTTCCACGCGATGAAGTCGGCGGGCAAGACGATCGTCCTGGTCACCCACGACGTGGTTGCCGTCGAGGCCTACTGCCACCGGGCGATGCTGATCCGCGACGGCGAGATCGCCCACATCGGCGAGCCCGGGGAGGTTGGCCGCCAGTACCTCCGCCTCAACTTCGAGCACAGTGGCAACCCGACCCCGACCGGGTCGATCGGAGAAGGCGACGAGATCCGCGTGGTCGGGGCGCGCCTGGTCGACGAGGGCGGAGCCGAGGTCGGCTCGGTCGAGCACGGCAGCCCGATCCGCCTGCGCCTCGAGCTCGAAGCGGTGCGGGACCTGCCCGGGGTCGACGTCTTCTTCAGCGTCAACGACGCCGACGGCGCCTCGGTCAGCAAGTTTGGGGTCACCGTCGGCGATCTCGAGCGGCGCGAGCTCCGTGCCGGCCAATCGGTCCAGATCGAGGCCGAGCTCGACAACCCGCTCGCCCCCGGCCGATATCACTTCAACTGCGGGATCAATCTGGCCTTCACCGGCGACGTCGTGCTGTTCGTGCCGAACGTCGTCGGCTTCGTCGTCTTCGGCAGCTCCAACGATTACGGGATGGTCCAGATCCCGGTCGATATCAGGGCGACGGTGGACGAGGCAGAGCGATGAGCGAAGTCGCCGCCGCCGAGACCGTCAGCTCGCCCCCCCTTCGCACGGTCGAGGGACCGTCGGCGCTGGGCGGCGGCAGGCGCCGCTTCTTCGACCTGCTGTGGCTGATGGCGGTGACCGAATTCAAGCGCGTCTACTTCGGCACCGTCCTCGGCTATCTCTGGTCGCTGATCAGGCCGCTGACGATGTTCGCCGTCCTGCTCTTCGTCTTCACCCAGGTCTTCAAAGTCGGCAGCAAACACGTCGAACACTACGCCGTGATGCTGCTGCTGGGCATCGTCCTCTACACCTTCTTCCAGGAATCGACGACCAATGCCGTGACCTCGGTCGTCTCGCAGGAGGGAGTCGTCCGCAAGACCCAGTTCCCCCGCTTGGTGATCCCGATCTCGAGCATCCTCACGGGCCTCTTCAACCTCGCACTGAACCTGGTGATCGTCGTCGTCTTCCTGCTCGCCTTCGGCGTCTACCCGACCTGGACCTGGCTGCTCTTCCCGCTCGCGGTGGCCGCTCTCTTCCTGCTCACCGCGGCGGTTGGGATGGCGCTCTCGGTCCTCTACGTGCGCTTCCGCGACGTCGCGATCATCTGGGTGGTGGTCGGCCAGGCGCTGATGTACGCGACGCCGATCCTCTACCCGGTCGACTTCAAAGTGCCCCCCGACCCGACCTTCGAACACTTGATGATGATCAACCCGCTGGCGGTGATCTTCGAGCAGGTCCGGGTCTGGGTCCTTGCCGAACCGCACGCTCCGACCGCCGTCGAGGCCGCCGGCGGCTGGCTCGGGCTCCTGCCCGCGGCCGCGATCTTCGTTGCGGTCTGCGGCTTCGCGATCTGGATCTTCAATCGCGAAGCACCTCGCATCGCCGAGGATCTGTGAGCGTGCGGCAAGCGGGCGCCTGACCCCGCCGCTGCGGAACGGAAATCATTTATCCAGGGCTGCCTGGTCTCCCTACTGGATAGCCCAGAACGGCGGCACGCCCCACCGCGCCACCACCCGCTTGCAGTCCGCCTCGGAGCGAATCTGGATCGCGGTGCCGCTGGTCGCGTCGATGAAGTAGAGCGGTTCGCCGGGCGCCTCGTAGGGGAAGGTCCCGGTCCCTTCCGGCACCACCCCCTGGGGCCGGCATGGCTCGGTCGACGTCGAGATCATCGGCGAGGCTTGCCGCGGCCTCAGGTCCGTCTCGTAGCTGAGCGCGCCCTTCAGGTCCCAGGGGGCGGCGAATATCGGGATGAATTCCGGCACCCAGGTGGGGGCGCCGAAGCCGACGATGCGGCTGTGCACGGGCAGCCCCCGCACGGCCGCCTCGTAGCCTGGGAGCGCCTTCTTCTGTTCGGCCCAGGCCGCCTCCCAGTGCTCCTTGTGGGTGGATGAGATCCGCAGCTGGTGCCAGCCGCTGGCGAGGACGACGGCGACGACGAGCAGCAGCGCCGCCCAGGTCCGCGAGGTGTAGCGGCGAACGAGCTCGAAGCCGATTCCGAGCAGGGCGATGAAGACGCAGACGTAGGCGATGCTGGCCGGCAGCACGACGCGGTTGAATAGGGAGCCGACCTCGGGTCGGTAGAGGTCGTTGGCGGTCTGGAAGACGAGGGTCGCCGCCCCGGCGACCACCAGCGCCGCCACCAGGAACGCAGCCCAGAAGCGGAGTCGGCGCCGGACCTCGGTGTCGACGATCGCGAGCACCAGGGCGACCGCCAGCAGCGCGGCGACGACGATCGCCGCCAGGGTGCCGGGGAGGAAGGTGGCGTGCCAGGTTTCCCAGGCCGACTCGATCAGGGTCCAGGCGCGGGAGACGTTGCCGCCGATGGTCCGATGTTCGACGAAGCCTTCGGACTTGCCCGGCGGGTTGAGGACCAGGCGGTAGAAGACGAAGGCGATCGCCAGGCCGAGGTCGACCAGCCCGCGGCGCAGCGCCTGCCGGTTGCGATAGGCGGCCCAGTAGACGAAGCCGTTGAGGGCGACCAGGGGCAGCGCGATCTCGTAGGTGACCATCGCCGCCAGCATCAACAGCAGGCTGAGCCCGTGCATCGCCCAACGGGCCCAGCCCCTCTCGAGCCGGAGCGCGCGCAGGGCCAGCAGGACCCCAGCCAGCTCGAGCACGATCACGTACTGGCCGTAGGAGGCGGCCTCCCAGAGCCGGGTGCTGTCGCTGGCCGGAAAGGCAACCAGCAGAACCGCCGCCAGCGCCGCCCAGGGCCAGGCCAGACGGCAGCGGCAGAGGACCAGGTAGGTCATCCAGGCCATCGCCACCAGGAAGGCGAGCGAGAGCAGCGCGTAGAGCGAGCGATGGGCAGTGAACAGGTGGTACTCGGTCACCAGGTAGAGGCAGCTGATGCTGCGGCCGGCGGGGATCGTGGCCGCGCACTGGTGGAACTGCGCCGACCAGCTGGAGCCGGCGGCCTGGAAGTCCGAGGAGAGCCGCCAGTCGTCGTAGTACCACCCCGCCTTGAGGGCGTAGGGCAGATATACGAGGAGGGCGAAGCCGAGGAGGGCGACGGGGACGAGAACCTCCCTGCGCCGGTTCAGGAACGCCAGCACGGCGTCGGCGCTCACGAGCCTGCTGGGCGGCGCGCTCGGAAGTATCCGTTGATGGTCGGGAACTCGCCGGGCGGACCGGGGGAGAAGCCGAAGGTCTTCTCGATTACGAAGCCGACCGACTCGAGCATCCTCTGCATCGCGGTCGGCCCGGGGGTCCACCACCAGGTGTCGTCGCCGAAGTAGGCCAGCGGCACCATCCGCGAGAGGTCGGCCTTGGAAGGATCCGCGTGCATCATCGAGCCGAACAGGAAGAGGCCGCCGTCGGCAGTCATCTCGTAGAGCCGGCGCAGCAACCCGACCGGATTCGTCTCGTGATAAAGCACGCCGTGGCAGTGGACGAGGTCGAAGCGGCCCATCCGCTCCGGGTCGAGCCCCTGCCAGCCGAGTTCGCGGATCTCGATCCCCGCCTGGTAGATCTCCTCGAGGAACCTCATCTGGTTGATGAACGCGAACGGCTCGC
This sequence comes from Solirubrobacterales bacterium, assembly GCA_036489595.1. Taxonomy (GTDB): domain Bacteria; phylum Actinomycetota; class Thermoleophilia; order Solirubrobacterales; family 70-9; genus VAYN01. Next base: position 11,134 of record DASXFL010000144.1, on the reverse strand, counting down.
AGGCGATCAGCTCCTTGGGGCCGAGGAGGCTGAAGCGGAAGGGGTCATAGCCGGCGTTGGAGCCGACGTCGAGGACCCGCTTGCCGGTCAGGTCGGGGACCTCGGTGCCGAGCGTCACCCAGCGCGTGTCGGTCCGCCAGGCGCCGCCGACCACCAGGTCGCCGCCGAGCAGGAACGGGCCCTGCAGCCACGGCGCCAGCGAGGCCGCGCGGTCGCTGAGCGCCTTGCGCTCCTCGTCGTCGAGCTTCTCCTTCAGGTCCGGCGAGAAGCGGATCAGGCTCCCCTCCTCGAAGTCCTGCGGCTGCGGCGCCGAGGTGCCCAGCTGGCGCTTGGTGACCTCGCCGATTTCGGCCAGCGACTTCTGCACGTTCATGTCGTTCGCCTCACTCATCTTCTGCCGGCTCCGGGATCGAGATGTCGAGAGCGGGCGGCCGAGCGACGCGGGTGGCGGCCAGGTAGGCGCTCGCCTCGCCCGAGCCGGCCTCGAGGCCCGGTGAGTCGATCCAGCGGTCGACGTCGAAGCCCGAGGTTTCGACCGACCACCGCAGCGCCAGCCGCCCGGGCAGCCATTCGGCCTCACCGACGCCAACCGCCGCCTCGACGAAACGGGCGTAGATGGAGAGATCGACCGCGGTCATCACCCGGCACTCGAGCAGCAGGGTGCCGTCGACCGCGGTCAGGTGCCAGATGTCCGAGAGCAGGTTGGCCGGGTGCGCGGTGGCGTTGAGCGAGTCGCGGCAGACGACCAGGTCGAAGACGCCCTCCTCGGCAGGTCGCTCGTCGCTGGGATTCCAGCTCGCGACCGTGACGGCGCTGCGGGAGCGGATCGCTCGCGAGCAGGGATCCTCGCCGCCCGGGCCGACGTCGAGGACGCGACGGTCCTCGAGGTTCTCGGGCACCACGGGCCCGATCAGCTTCCAGTGATCGACCTGTCCGGGCGCGACGTTCATGAGGCCTGGGGCACGTGGCCGCTGCGACGGGCCCAGGAGACCGCGGTCGGGTTGGCATCGAGGCTGCCGGTAAGCGGCGCGACCGGCGCCATGAAGCCGAGCAGCTGGATGTCCCCGTAGCCCATCTGCACGGCATCCTCGGTCGAGCGGGTGAGGAGCTGGTCGCCGGTGACCGGGTGGTGAGAGGCGTAGAGGGGGACGAGGTCGGAGCGAGCCGACTCGAACAGCCAGCCGTGCGGGTCGCCGTCCGGCCCCAGGGCGGAGCCGTTGGCGGAGCGGCGGCTTTCGACGCTCTGCACGGAGCGCCTCGCCATCACCTTGAGCCGAGCCTGGAGCGGACCGAGGTCGCGCCACGCCGCCGGCTCGATCACCCAGCGCTGCGCCGCGAGGGCGCTCGGCTTGCGGATCGGCGGCCGGTACCTGCCGGTGATCAGGTAGCCGTTGACGATCCAGGCGGGGATCGCGCCCTGGAGCCCCGTCTCGGCGAGCGCGCCGAGCTCCGCAACGAGCTCGCCTGCGGGCTTCGAGCCGATCCCGTAGCGGTAGCGCCGCTTTGCCCCGTCGACGGCCTTGGTCAGCCCGACCAGGCCGCGGGGGCGGCCGCGGGCAGGCGTCGAGCGCGGGCGCAGCGGGAACGGATCGGCGAAGCCGAGGTGCTCGATCACGTCGAAGGAGCCGGCGATCGGATCGCCGGGGATGCTGACCAGGATGTGCTGGCCGCTGACCCGGTGGACTGCCAGCGCGATCGCATCGAGGCCCGGCAGCGGCGCCTCCTCGAGGTAGCCGAGCTCGATCGCCCCGCCCGGCAGGTCGCGCCACTCCTCGCGCGAGAGCGCCCTGAAGGTGCCGTCGACCTGGATCAGCTTCTTCGTCCCGGCGACGCCGGTGCTGCGCACGCCACCGACGAAATGTTCGATCTCGAATCCCTCGGGCGGCTCGCCGGTCGTGACCATCCGGCGCTCGCCGATCCGCTCGCGGTAGCGGATGACGATGGTCGAGAGCGCCGCCAGCCAGGTCGGGGTGCGGTCTTCCCAGCGGGGGATCTCGTAGTCGCCGCGGCCCGGGAGCAGCGGCGGAGCCGGCCGGCGGAGGCCGCGGGGATCGTCGGCGCGCGCCGGGTCGGGCGGCATCGTCAGCCATTCCGACGGCTCCGAGTCGGGCGCGAGGCGCGGCCCGCCGGGAAAGCTCGCGTGCCGCCACTCGACCTTCGCCCCCGCCCCGGTCAACAGCCTGACGACCGAGGCAATCGGAGCCTCGGGATCGGCAACGAGGCCGTAGGGCAGGTCGACCTCGACCCGCCGCCGCCAGATCACCGTGTGAGGCGCGGCATCGGCGGCCGTCGTCGCGGCCAGGGTGGCGAAGGCATGGCGCCCCTCGGGGCCGGCGTCGACGAGGACGATCGCATCAGGCTCCTCGCCGACCGCGTCGAAGCGGCGCAGCGCCCTCTCGGCGAAAGCTGGATCGGCGAGCAGCGAGGCGCCCGTGCCGGCCGTCAAGGCGACGAACGAGCCGCGCGCAGTCGCCAGCGCCCGCTCCACCGTCTCCAGGCGGGCGCCGCCGGGGAAGCGGCGAACGGCCGGTGCGCACTCGGGGTCGGGCTCGCCCCTCAGGTCGGCGACCAGCTCGAGGTCGATGCAGCTCTGCCCTGCCAGGGAGCGGATCAGCTCCCTCCCCGCCTCGTCCTCGACGTCGACCGCGGCCAGCGCGACGACGGAAAGCGCCGGCGCTTCCCTTGCTTTGATCTCCGGCTCGCGCTCGACCAGCGCCGAGGCCGCGCCGACGAGGAAGTCCTGGCGGAACTCGGCGAGCGCGTGGTCGACCAGGTCGGAGCGGTTGAAGCCCCACTTGCGATAGCGCACGGTCGGCTTGTAGGCCGGCTCGCCCCGCACGCCACGGGCGGCGAGCTGAAGAGCAAACTCCCAGTCCTCGTGGCCGAGCTTGATCCCCGGGTGATAGCGGGCGCCGGCGTCGAAGATCGTCCGATCGAGCAGCGAGCAGGTGTCGCAGAAGTTCGCATGCAGCAGCGTGTACAGGTTGTACGCCGGCGCCTGGTGGTACTCGTCGCGGTTACCGAAGAAGTCGAGGTTCGGATAGATGAAGCCGATGTCCTCGCCGGCGGCGTTGAGCTGGTCGACCATCGACTTGATCGCGTCGGCGAGCAGCAGGTTGTCGGAGTCGAGCGGCAGGATGTAGCGGCCGCCGCAGTGCTCGAGCCCGGCGTTGCGGGCACGGCTCGGACCGCCGTTCTCCTCCAAGCGCAGCACGGTGACGCCGTCCCGCTGCTCCAGCTCGGCGAGGACCTCGGCGGCGCCGGCATCGGTGGAGGCGTCGTCGACGATCACCACCTCGACCTCCGCGTAGCTCTGCTCGGCGACCGATTCGACGCACTCACGCAGGAAGTGGGACTGGTTGTAGTGCGGGATCAGCACCGAGACCGGCGGCCGCGCGATCGCCGGGCGGTCGAGGAAGCGGATCGGCTCGGGAAGCGGCTCGGGCACGCGGACCTCCGGACGCGGGCGCGCCGCGCTGAGCCGCTCGTAGACCGCGCCGTGGAGGGCCGCCATCTCCGCCACCGAAAAGCGCGAGCGAGCGCGCTCGTGCAGCTCCCGGCCCGCTGCGACCCGCCCCTCGGCGTCCGCGGCGAGGCGCGAGAGCGCCTCGACGTAGTCGTCGACCGCAGCCTGGTCGGCGATCAGCCAATCGTCGTCGGAGTCGAGCAGCTCGCGGATTCCCGGCAGCGCCGGGGCGACGATCGGCAGCGCCATCGCCATCGCCTCGAAGACGACGCATGGGACGCCCTCGAACTTGCTGGTGAGAAGGAGGACGTCGGCGGCTGCGTACCAGCCCTGCAGCCCCGGCGTGGGCGGGTGGAAGCTGACCACGTCACCGAGGTCGAGCTCGGCGGCGCGCGCCTTCACCTGTTGCTCGAGGTCGCCGTCGCCGACCACCTGGAAGCGGACCGGAGCACCGCGGTCGCGGAGGCGCGCCGCCACCTCGAGCATCAGCAACGGGTCCTTCTGGTCGGTGAGGCGGGCGGCGAAGAGCACGTCCATGCGGTCGTCGCCGAGCGCTTCGATCGGCTCGTTGGCCTGCGGCGAGAACTCGGCCTCGGCGTCGACGCCGGTGTAGATCACCTCGATCTTCTCGCGCGGCACGCCATAGCCGTGAACCGCGTCGGCGACGTGTCGATTGGAGATCGAGAAGCAGTCGACGAGGTTGCCGAAGCGGGTCGTGACGTAGCGGACGTACCCCGAGCGATCGACCTCCTCGACGTGCAGCTGGACGACGACCTTGGGCGGGCTCGGCAGCGACTGCAGATCGGGCAACAGGTCGAAGGCCAACTTCGAGTTCATGATGTGAAGGACCTCGATCCGGCGCGAGACGATGAAGTCGAAGATGAACGCCGGCATTTCCTCGGCCGGGATCAGGTCGGGAAGCACCCAGATCTCCTCGGCGTAGGGCGCGACCTGCTCCATCAGCGGGTTCGGCGAAGGCTGGGTGGTGATCAGGTGGGGCGCGAAGCGCTCCTGGTCGATCCAGCGAAACCAGTCGATCGTGTTCTTGTCGCTGCCGCCGTAGCCGACCCAGGGGGCCAGGTAGAGGACCGGGATCCGCTCGCTCATGCTGCCGGCCCCGCCGCACCGAGGAGCCAGCGGTGAGTTCGCGCGATCCCGTCCTCGAGCGAGGTCGGCTGGAAGTCGGTGATCGCCCGCAAGCGGCTCGGGTCGAGCACGATCCGGTGCACGTCGAAGCCACGCTCGGGATGGCTGGCGACCTTGGCCCGGCGGCCGACCTGCGCCTCGGCGAGCCGCAGGATCTCGAGCAGGGAGGTCCCTTCGCCGCTGCCGACGTTGACGAGGTCGGGCCCCTCCGCCGAATCCATCGTCTCGATGATCGCCTGCGCGACGTCGCCCACGTAGACGTAGTCTCGCACGGTCGATCCGCCCCCGAAGAGGTCGATCTGCTCGCCGCTTTCGATCCGGTGGAGGAAGGTCACGATCGCGCCCTGACCCCGGTCGGGTTGCTGGTGCTCGCCGTACACGGTGGCGCATCGTAGAACCCGCGCTCGGAGGCCGGAGTTGCGCCTCGCCGCGGCGATCATCTCCTCGCAGGCCAGGTGGAGCCTCCCGTAAGCCGATATCGGCGCCGCCGGGTCGGTCTCGTGGGCGGGGATGCGGATCGGCTCGCCGTAGACCGTCCCGCCCGAGGAGAGGTAGGTGAGGAGGACGTCGGGGTGGCGCTCGAGTGCCTTCAGGGTCGTCTCGAGCGGCGCCAGGGTGAGGCGCCGGTCGAGATCCGGGTCGCGCTCCGAGGCCGCCGGAAGCAGGCCGCCGGCGCAGTAGACGACCCGCGAAGCCTCCGCCAGCGACGCGGCGACGACCTTCGGGTCGGCGGCGTCGCCGAGCCACAGGCCGGCGGCGCCGATCGCGGCGGCGATCTCCGCCGGCGGCGGGCGGCGGGTTAGCACGGTGAACGTCTCGCCCCGGTCGGCAAGGGCGGCGACCAGGTTCGAACCGATGAAGCCGCACCCTATGACGAGCGTGCTCGACAAGCGGATGACCATATCGGGAGCGCCCGGCCTCACCGCTCCGAGGCTTCGGTAGCCTCCCCGCGCAGTGAAGGCGGTGATCCTGGCAGGCGGCCTCGGCTCCCGGTTGAGCGAGGAGACCTCAACCCGACCGAAGCCGATGGTGGAGATCGGCGGCAAGCCGATCCTCTGGCACATCATGAAGATCTACGCCGCCCACGGCGTCGAGGACTTCGTGATCTGCCTCGGCTACAAGGGCTACCTGATCAAGGAGTACTTCGCCAACTACTACCTGCACACGTCCGACGTCACCTTCGACCTCGCCGCGGGGACGACCGAGGTCCACCGCTCGGCGACCGAGCCCTGGCGCGTGACCCTGGTCGAGACCGGCGAGAGCACGATGACCGGCGGCCGGCTGAAGCGGGCGCTCCCCTACGTCGGCGACGACGATTTCTGCTTCACCTATGGCGACGGCGTCGCCGACATCGACATCAAGGCCTTGATCGAGCTCCACCGCGGGAGCGGTTGCGAGGCGACGATCACCGCCGTGCAGCCGCCCGGCCGCTTCGGCGCCCTCGATCTCGCCGGCGACCGGGTCCGCCACTTCGAAGAGAAGCCGCGCGGCGACAACCTCGCGACCAATGGCGGCTTCTTCGTCCTCAATCCGGCCGTCGGCCGCTACCTGAAGGACGACAGCACGATCTGGGAGCAGGAGCCGGTGCGCAGCCTCGCCGCCGAAGGCCAGCTCGCCTGCTATCGCCACCAAGGCTTCTGGCAGCCGATGGACACCATGCGCGACCGCCAGATCCTGGAAGAGCACTGGCAGTCCGGCTCGCCCCCGTGGCGGGTCTGGGCCTAGCCGTCCGATGGCTGCCGACAACGCGCCGCAGGGCGCGGTCGACACCGGTTTCTGGCGCGAGCGCCGCGTCCTGCTCACCGGCCACACGGGCTTCAAGGGCGCCTGGCTGTCGCTCTGGCTGCAGTCGCTCGGCGCCCGGGTGACCGGGTTCTCAGACCGCGTCCCGACCGAGCCCTCGCTGTACCAGCTGGCGCGGGTCGGCGAGGGGATGGAGAGCGTCGACGGCGACGTCCGCGATCCCGAGGCGGTGGAGGCCGCGGTCTCCGCGAGCGAGCCCGAGGTGGTGATCCACATGGCCGCGCAGCCGATGGTGCGGCGCTCGTTCGCCGAGCCGCGCGCGACCTACGAGACCAACGTGATGGGCACCGTCAACCTGCTCGAGGCGGTCCGCTCGGCGGCCGGCGTCCGGGTGGTCGTCAATGTCACCTCCGACAAGTGCTACGAGAATCGCGAGTGGGACTGGGGTTACCGCGAGAACGAGCCGATGGGCGGCCATGATCCCTACTCCAGCTCGAAGGGTGCGTCGGAGCTCGTCACCAGCGCCTACCGGCGCTCCTTCTTCGACGACCCCGACGGCCCGCGCCTGGCCTCAGCCCGCGCCGGCAACGTGATCGGCGGCGGCGACTGGGGAGAGGACCGGCTGGTCCCCGACGCGATGCGCGCGGCGCTCGCGCGCGAGACCGTCCACGTCCGCAACCCGAACGCGATCAGGCCCTGGCAGCACGTCCTCAACCCGCTCAGCGGCTACCTCGTCCTCGCCCAGGCGCTGTGGTCGGACCCCGCCCACGCCGGCGGTTGGAACTTCGGGCCTGCCGACGAGGAGGCGCGTCCGGTCGGCTGGCTGCTCGAGCGGCTGGCCGAGCTCTGGCCTGAGCGGGTCGAGTGGACCCCCGATCCCGGCCCGCACCCGCACGAGGCCCACTACCTGAAGCTCGACTCCTCGCTAGCGCGGGCCCGGCTCGGCTGGCGTCCGGTGGCGCCCCTGGACGAGGCGCTGGCCGCGACCGCCGACTGGTACCGCAGGTTCGAGGCTGGAGCCGACATGCGGCAGGTGACCCAGGACCAGCTGCGACGCTTCGGCGCCGGGCCCTGAGAAAGGGCCAGCTCAGGTCGACTCCATCGCCTTCGGGGCGACGAACGGCTCCATCTCGGAGATCGGATGGCCGAAGGCGATCTTCGGATAGGCGTTGGCGGCGACGTCTATCGCCACCTCGAGCATGTACGGGCCGTCGGCCTCCCACATCGCCGCAACCGCGCCGGCGACCTGATCCGGGTCGGTGACGCTCCGTCCCGGAATGCCGTAGGCCTCGGCGACCCGGACGAAGTCCGGCGCCGAGTATCCCCAGACGGTCGACTGGTAACGGCCGTCGAAGTAGGACTCCTGGAACTGGCGCACCATGCCGTGGCTGCCGTTGTCGAGGACGACGATCTTCACCGGCAGCCGGTTGCGGGCCAGCGTCTGCAGCTCCTGGATGTTCAGCTGGAAACCGCCGTCGCCATTGATCGAGACCACCGGGGCGCCGCTCTCGACCGCAGCGCCGATCGCCAGCGGCAGGCCGGATCCCATCGCGCCCATGCCGCCGGAGGTGAGAAAGCGCTGCTCGCGGCCGATCTCGACCGACTGTGCCGCCCACATCTGATGCTGGCCGACGTCGGCGACGAAGGCCGAGACGCCGGGGTGGGCAAGCTGGTGCATGACCCGGTTTGGGTTGATGCCCTCGATCCCCGGCAGCTCGCCGGTGTCCGGCCATCTGTCCTTCAGCTCGGCGATCTCCGCGGTCCAGGCCGCGTAGGGGGGGCGCGCGGTGCTCGCTGCCGCCGCTACCAGCGCCGCCAGGGCGGAACGCAAATCGGCGACCAGCTCCTGGCAACCGCGGACCCGATTGTTGATCTCGCCCGGGTCGACGTCGACGTGATGGATCACGCGGTCGGCGACGAAGGCCTCGGTGTCGGCACCGGTCTGACGGATGTCGAGGCGGCTGCCGAGGACCAACAGCGCGTCGCAGCGAGAGAGTGCGATGTTGGCCCAGCGGTTGCCGTAGGTGCCGATCATCCCGACGCGATGAGGGTGATCGAAGGGGAGCACGTCGACTCCCATCAGCGAGTTGACGACGGGGACGGCGAGCTGGTCGACGAGCTGGCGGAAGCGCTCGACGGCACGGCCGGCGCGGATGCCCCCGCCGGCGAGGATCAGGGGGCGCTCGGCAGCGGCGAGGTCCTCGACGATCCGCAGCAGGGCGTCGGGGTCGAGCTGAGGCTCCGCCGCCGGCGGCGGCGGCGGGCCGTCGGGCACCGGCGCCTCGACCTCGGCCAGCTGCAGATCGAGCGGCACGTCGACCAGGACCGGACCCGGCCTACCGGCGACCGCGAGCGCGAAGGCGTCGGCGAGCAGCCGCGGCAGATCGTCGGCCGTCTCCACCCGCCACGCCGCCTTGGCAATCGGAGCGGCCATCGCGGCCACGTCGGTCTCCTGGAAGCCGAGCTGGCGGATCGGCCGCTCGAGCTTGCGCTCGGAGCGGTTGACCTGGCCGGTGATGAAGACCGCCGGGGTCGAGTCGAAGTGGCAGCTGCCAAGCGCGGTCAGGAGGTTGATCGCCCCCGGGCCGCTGGTCCCCATCGCGACCCCCGGCACTCCGTTCATGCGGGCGTGCCCCTCGGCCGCGAATCCGGCCGCCTGCTCGTGGTGGCAGGCGACGATCCGCACCTGATCGTCGCGGTGCAGGGCGTCGATCAGGTTGGCGATCATGCCGCCCGCCACTTCGTAGACGGCATCGACGCCCTGCGAGGCGAGAAAGCGGGCGATCCAGTCGGCGCCGCGCAACTACTCGTGCTCCGCCACGGCCACCCGATCCTGGCTGCCCCGCCGCGACCCCGCCGCAGCCGGAGCGAGCACGTCGTGGATGCTCTCGATCATGTAGTCGACCTGCTCCTCGCTCAGGCCGGGGTAGACACCGACCCAGAACACCCGGTCCATGACGAAGTCGGCCGCGATCAGGTCGCCGACCCTGCGGTGCTCGACGTTCAGGTAGGCGGGCTGGCGGACGAGGTTGCCGGCGAACAACAGCCGAGTGGCGATCTGGCGGTCGTTCAAGAAGCGGAGCACGGTGTCCCGGTCGACCGGGCAGCCGTCGCGGAGGGCGACCGGGAAGCCGAACCAGCTGGGGTCGCTCTGCGCGGTCGGCTCGGGCAGGACGAGGAAGTCCTGCAGATCCGCGAGCCCCTCGTGCAAGCGCCTGAAGTTCGCTCGCCGGGCGGCGGTGAACGACTCCAGCTTGTCGAGCTGGGCGAGCCCGACGGCGGCCTGCATGTCGGTGAGCTTCAGGTTGTAGCCGACGTCCGAGTAGATGTACTTGTGGTCATAGCCGCGCGGCAGCTCGCCGAGCTGGTGGTCGAAGCGCTTGCCGCAGGTGTTCTCTTTGCCGGGCTCGCACCAGCAGTCGCGGCCCCAGTCCCGGAAGGACTCGGCGAGGACCTTGATCCGGCCCTTGTTGGTGAGGACGCATCCTCCCTCCCCCATCGTGATGTGGTGCGCCGGATAGAAGCTGACCGAGGCGAGGTCGCCGAAGGTCCCCACCGGCTTGCCGCGGTAGGTCGAGCCGAGCGCGTCACAGCAGTCCTCGATCAGCCAGAGGTCGTATTTCTCAGCGAAGGCGGTGACCGCATCGAGGTCGAAGGGGTTGCCGAGCGTGTGAGCGACCATCACCGCCTTCGTCCGCGGCGAAACCGCCTCCTCGAGCATCGAGGCGTCGAGGTTGTAGGTCGGCACCGAGACGTCGACGAAGACCGGCACGAGGCCGTTCTGGATGATCGGGTTGACCGTCGTCGGGAAGCCGGTCGCGCAGGTGATCACCTCGTCGCCCGGCCGCAGCCGTTTGGCTCCGAGTTTGGTCGAGGTGAGGCAGGAGAGGGCGACCAGGTTGGCCGAGGAGCCCGAGTTCACCAGCAGCGCGTGCCGGAGGCCGTTGATCTTGGCGAAGCGCTTCTCGAACTTCTGCGCCCAGGGGCCGCTCGTCAGCCAGAATTCGAGCGAGGAGTCGACCAGGTTGACGATCTCGCGCTCGTCGAAGACCCGGCCGGCGAAACGAATCGGGGACTCGCCCGGCCGGAACTCCTCCTCGCCGAAGGCGGCCTCGTGGTACTCGCGGACCAGGCCGAGGATCTGGCTGCGCAGCGCGGCGGCGCGTTCGGGATCAGGGCTCACCGTCCCGAGGTTAACAAGGGGCCTAGCCGTGATCGGCCCGTCGCCGACGACGCTATTCGTCGGCCTGGGCGACCACCCGCACATCGGCGTGAGCGAGCTCCGGCGACGGGTCCTCGAGCGGCTCCCGCGGTCGCGGCGGGTTGAGCACCTCGCTGACGATGTAGGACGGCCGCGCCTTGATCTCCTCATAGATGTGGGCAAGGTAGGAGCCGATCACGCTGAAGCAGATCATCTGCACGCCGCCGATGAAGAGCACCACCACGATCAGCGTCGCGTAGCCCTTCGGAGCCGCGTTGGGGTCGGCGATCCGAAGCACGATCTCGACCACGGCGGCGACGATCGCGACCCCGGTGGTGATGACGGCGAGCCAGACCATCAAGTCGAGCGGCGCGTAGGAGAAGGAGATGATCGCCCGCCGCGCCCAGCCCATGTTGGAGATGAAGTTGTTGGTCGATTTGCCGAAGAGGCGCTCGGGGCGGTCGTAGGGGATGCCGATCTGGCGGAACCCGACGAAGGCCCGCAGCCCGCGCACGAAGCGGTGCTTCTCGGGCATCTCGTTGATCGCGTCGACGGCGCGCCGGTCGAGCAGCGAGAAG
>DASXFL010000109.1:0-13721 GCA_036489595.1 Solirubrobacterales bacterium | reverse complement strand
AACGCCGAGGACGAGGGCCGCGAGCACCCCGATCACCCCCGCCCAAGCACCCCAGTTGGCGTAGGGAAGGCGGCCGGGGCGCAGCTCGCCGACCCCCTCCGCGGCTAAATTCGTCGCCATGTCGCCGCCAGTCTCACAGGTCTCGCGCACGACGCGGACCCGCCTGCGCTTCCTCCGCCGGCTGCTCGTCTTCGTCGTCCTCGTCGTCCTGGCGATGATCGCGCTCAGCCAGTTCACCGAGTTCAAGCGGGTTGCGACCGGTGTCCTCGCCTCGACCGCGGTGATCGGGTTGATCGTCGGCTTCGCCGCTCAGCACACGATCGCCAACATGGTCGCCGGCATCCAGATCGCCGTCTCCCAGCCGTTCCGGATCGGCGACACGATCGAGTTCGAAGAAAAAGGCGGCCGGGTCACGGACATCACCCTCTCCTACACCTACCTCGACCCCGGCGACGGCAGCTCGATCGTCGTCCCCAACCAGCTCCTGGTCGAAGGGATCGTCCACAACCGCTCTACCGGCGACACCGTCGCCTAACCTGAGCCCGGCAGCGGAGGCGTACCCTCTGCCCCGATGACGCAGCGTGTGCGGCGGAATCAGAGGCGGCGCCGAGCGGGGATCGGAGCGAAGCTGCTGGTGATCGGCGCCGGCCTGCTCGCGGTGCTCGCGATCGCCGTGATCGCGGTCACCTCCTGGGTGCTGAACGTCGCCGCCGAGGCGCCGCCCCTGGCCTCCTGCAAGCCGGTCGGCAAGGGCGGCGACTCGATCGTCTACGCCGCCGACGGCAGGCGCCTCGGCCGCATCGACGCCAACGTCGCCCGCACCCCGGTCTCGATCGGGCGGATTCCGCGGCAGCTGCAGCGGGCGACGGTGGCGATCGAGGACCAGCGCTTCTACGAACACGGTGGCATCGACGACCAGAGCATCGTCCGCGCCGCGGTCACCGACCTCGAAGCCGGCGAAGCAGTCGAGGGCGGCTCGACGATCACCCAGCAGCTGGTCCGCAACCTCTGCATCCAGAACCCGGAACGCAACCTCGAACGGAAGATCGTCGAGGCGAAGCTGGCGCAGGAGTACTTCGAGCACCACACGCGCCGCGAAATCCTCGGCTCCTACCTCAACATCGCTTCCTACGGGACGATCGAAGGGTCGACCGCGGTCGGGGTCGGCGCCGCCTCGAAGATCTACTTCTCGCGGCCGGTCTGGAAGCTCGACCTGCCGCAGGAGGCGCTGCTGGCGGGGCTGCCGCAGGCGCCCTCCGAATACAACCCGATCGTCAACCCCGCGGCCGCCCGCGCCCGCCGCGACGAGGTGCTGGCGAACATGGCGAAGCTCGGCTACGTGAGCCAGGCGCGAGCGCGGGCGGCGATGCACAGCGGCCTCCAGCTGCACGTCGCCGATGATTTCTTCTCGCACCGCCAGCCCTACTTCTTCGACTACGTCGAGGACAAGCTGCTCCAGCGCTACGGGGTCAACACGGTGCGCCGCGGCGGCCTCCAGATCCACACCACGATCGACCTGCGCCTGCAACGGATCGGCCTCGAAGCGATGCGCTCGACCCTCCCCTACTCGACCGACCCCGCCTCGGCGCTGGTCTCGATCGACCCGCGGAACGGCAAGATCCGGGCGATGGTCTCGAGCACCCACTACGCCCAGAGCCAGTTCAACCTCGCCGCCCAGGGCCACCGCCAGCCCGGCTCGACCTTCAAGGCGTTCGTGCTGACGACGGCGATCAAGCAGGGGATCGACCCCTACTCGACCTACTACACCTCGAAACCACTGGACCTGAACCTGCCGCGCTGGGGCCACTGGGAAGTCCACACCGCCGACGAGGGCTACCAGGGGACGATCAACCTGCAGCAGGCGACGGTCACCTCCGACAACACCGTCTTCGCCCAGCTCGACCTCGACGTCGGCCCCGAGAACGTGGCCCGGACGGCGAAGGCGATGGGGATCACCAGCCATCTCGACGGGATCCCGGCGGAGGGGATCGGCGGCCTGCGGATCGGCGTCTCGCCGCTGGAACTGACCGACGCCTACGCGACCCTCGCCTCCGGCGGCGTCCACCACGACCCGGTGGCGATCGCCAGGGTCGTCTTCCCCAACGGCCACGTCGACCACCCCGAAGGGCCGCATCCCGAACGGGTGCTGTCGCGGCCGGTCGCCTGGGAGGTGACGCGGCTGCTCCACGACAACATCACCGAAGGGACCGGGACCGCCGCCTACACCGGTTGCGTCGGCGAGGCCGGCAAGACCGGGACCACCGACCGCTACACCGACGCCTGGTTCGCCGGCTATACGCCGCGGCTGGCGACCGCGGTCTGGGTCGGCTACCCACAGTCGAACGCGATCGAAATGACCGACGTCCACGGGATCATCGTCTTCGGCGGCACCTTCCCGGCCGAAATCTGGAACGACGTGTACACGAACGGTGAGATCCCCTGCGAAGAATTCACCGAACCGTCGCAGAAGATCAGCTGGGCCGCCTACTACGGCCAGTTCACCCAGGGCGGCCCAAACGACCGGGGCAGCGGGGTGAAAACCGACGCCGCAGCGGCGAGGGAATCCGGCGAAGAGCTGCCGGGCCAGTCGTCGGTCGGCGGCTACGACCCGAACGCCTACGCCCCAGGCGCCGGCCAGAAGCCGGCACCGCTGCCCCCGCCCCTGCCGGCGCCGGCCAAGTCGGGGCTCGGCGGCGGCGAAGCGGCGGGCGGCTAGTGACCGCTGTGCAGTTGTCCCCGCTATCCGGGGACAACTGCACGTAGAAATAGGCCATGGACCCTGGGCTCGCCTTCGGCCTCGTCTGGGCCGGCTTCCTCGCCTACCTCGGAGTGCTCGCGTGGGCGCCGCGGCTCGGACGCGGGGTCGTTTGGGGCCTGATCCTCGCCTTCGTCCTCGCCTTCGCGCTCAGCCCGGTGCTGCTCTCGCACGACGTCTGGAGCTACGTCGACTACGCCCGCCTCGGCGCCCGCCACGGGCTCGACCCCTACGTCGCGCGCCCCGACGCGGTCCCCACCGACCCCGCCTTCGCCCACGTCACCTGGACCGAAGCCCGCAGCGCCTACGGCCCCCTGTTCACGCTCGCCACCTACCCACTGGCGTGGTTGCCGGTCGCGGTGGCGGTCGCGGTGCTGAAGGCGATGGCGGCGCTGTCGGTGCTGGGCCTGGCGGCGACGGTCGCCCGGATCGGCGCCCTGCGCGGAATCGACCCAGCCCGCGCCGCCGCCTTCGTCGCCCTCAATCCGCTGGTCCTCGTCCATGTCGTCGGCGGCGCCCACAACGACGGCCTGACGATGCTGCTGGCGACGCTCGGGGTGGCGGCGGTGCTGGCGCGACGCGAGGCGGCGGGCGGGGCGGCCATCGTCGCCGCAATCGCGGTCAAGGCCTCGGCCGCCTTCGTCCTCCCCTTCGCCGCCCTCGGCACCGCCCACCGGCGCCCCTTCGCCCGCTTCCTCGCCGGCGCGCTCGCCGCCGCCCTCCTGCTCGCCCTCGCCGCCTATCTCGGCTTCGGCTGGAACTGGCTGCATGCCTTCGGCCTCGCCGGAGAAAACCAGGGCCGCACCAGCCACATGAGCATCCCGATCACCTTCGCCCGCCTCACCGGCGTTGACCGCGGCGCGGTCCGCATCGCCGCCCTCCTCCTCTACGCCGTCGCCCTCGCCTGGCTGCTCGCCTGGACCGGCCGCGGCGGCGACTGGGTCCGCGCCGCCGCCTGGGCCGGCACCGGTCTCCTCCTCGCCACCTCCTGGCTCCTCCCCTGGTACCTGGTATGGCCGCTGCCCCTGGTCGCCGTCTCCCGCGACCGCCCCCTCCAGCTCCTCACCCTCGCGCTCACCGCGTACCAGCTCGGCGCCCGCATCCCCCTCTAGCCCAACTGGGATACCGATCTTTTCCCCACCCCACCGGGATCCCCCACCCCACTGGGGAAAATATCGGTACCCCGATCTTTTCCGGGCCGGGGCAAGGGAAATATCGGTACCCCGAACTTTCCGGGCCCGCTCTGGGGATCACGGACGCGGGTGGGGGTGCTAGAGGATCTCGGGAGTGCGGCCGCCGGCCTCGAGCCCGGCCTCTTCCTCTTCCGGGCTCGGGTGCAGGATGCCGGTGTGAACCGCCCAGCCCTCGCGGCGGCCGAGCGCGGTGACCATCGCGACGTAGAGCAATTCGCCCACCGTCATCACGCCGCGGACGACGATCGAGATCAACGAGCCGAGGGCGAAGCTGCGGCTCGGCAGCGCCGCCTTCACCGCCCAGGCGAAGGCGGCGTCGCGGGCGCCGAGGCCGGCCGGCAGGATCAGCGTCACCAGCGCCGCGAAGTAGCCGATCGCCTGCGCCGAGCCGACCAACAGCAGGTCGTTGAACGGGATGTACATGACCGAGCGGGCGGTGAAGTAGATGCCGAAGGCGACCACCACCCAGTTCAGCGAGTAGAAGACGATCAGCAGCAGCACCCCGCGCAGGGGGATCAAGGTCGGCAGCGGGTCGCGGCCGAAGGCGCCCAGCAGCCGGTTGGCGAGCGGCCCGAACACCTTCGGGTGGAGGATCACGATCGCCGCCGGGATCAGGAGCAGGACCGCGAAGCGCAGCGGCGTCCCCTGCAGGTCGGGGTGGTTGATGATGAAGTAGGCGGCGACGACGATCGCCGAGGTGGCCGAGATCGCCTGTTCGTAGACGATGCTGGCGATCGTGATCCGCCGCGGGATCCCGGCTTTCTCCGAGAGCAGCACCCGCCCCAGCACGTAGAGGATGCTGCCGGGCACGTAGCGCGCCAGCAGCGGCTGCCCCCACGCCACCTGGGCCCGGCCGAAGCCGATCTTGTAGCCGAGGAAGCGCAGCATGATGTCCCAGCCGAGGGCACTGAAGACGTAGAAGCTGGAGAGGATGACTACCGCCGGAAGCAGCCAGAGGACGTGGAAGTGGACGCCTTCGGACTGGATCTCCGACCACTGGTCGATAACGGTGAGGACGAGGAAGCCGAAGATCAGGACGGCGAGGCCGATCTGGATCGCCAGACGGACACCGCGGCTCCGCGGCGGTTTCGATCCGATCCTTGCGCCCGCTTCGCCGAGGCGGTGCAGGAGTGGTTGGCTGCGCTCCACGTCCATCCGCAGGTTAGTGACGCGCGCAGAGCCGTTTAGTTGCGGCACCCATGCCGATCCCCCCACCCGGTCGTTTGGGATAGTCGGGCGATGAGCGTTGGGGGAGTCGGGCGATGAGCGAGTCGACGGGCGAGTTCGAGCTGATCGCGAGGCTGCGCGAGCGGGTTCCCGGCAGCGCCGAGCGGCTGCTGGTGGCGAGCGGGGATGACGCCGCCGTCACCGTCCCGGGCGGCGCCACCGCAACCTCGGTCGACGCCCTGGTCGAGGGCGTCCACTTCCGGCTCGGCGCCGGCTTCGAGCCCGAGGACGTCGGCGCCAAGGCCCTTGCCACCGCCCTCTCAGACCTGGCGGCGATGGGCGCCGCCCCCGGCGAGGCCTACGTCGTCCTCGGGGTCCCGCCGGGGGTCGGGGAGCCGACGCTGCTGCGGATCGCCGACGGCCTCGCCGAGGTCGCAACCGAGTCCGGGACCGCGATCGCCGGCGGCGACGTCGTCCGCTCCCCGGTCCTCTGGCTCGCGATCACCGTGGTCGGCCACGCGGACGCACCCGAGCGCCTGGTCAGCCGGGCCGGCGCCCGCCCCGGCGACGTCCTCGTCCTCACCGGCGAGCTCGGCGCCGCCGCCGCCGGCCTGCTCCTGCTCGAGCGGCCCGAGCTCGCCGCGGCGGTCCCGGCCGAGACCGCCGCCAGCCTCAGGCGCCGCCAGCTGCGCCCGGTCCCGCGCCTGCGAGCCGGCGCCGCCCTGGCCGCCGCCGGCGCCCGAGCGATGATCGACCTCAGCGACGGCCTCGCCGGCGACGCCGCCCACCTAGCGGCGGCAAGCGGTGTCTCGCTCGACGTCGAGGCCGCGGCGATCCCCCTCGCCAAGGGCGTGGCCGAGGCCGCCGCCGCCGCCGGCCGCGACCCGCTCGAGCTGGCCGTCTCCGGCGGCGAGGACTACGAGCTGCTGGCGGCGCTGCCGCCGGACCGACTCAACGAGGCGACCACCAGGGTCGGCGAAGGAATGGAAGCGGGCCTGACCCCGGTCGGCGAGGTCGGCGCCGGCGAAGCGGTGGAGATCAGGCTGCCCGGGGGCGGAACTTCGACGGCGACGAGCTTCGACCAGCTCGGCCCAGCGCGTTGAGCTCGGGCAGCAGCAGGTCCCTGACCGCCCGCCGCCGCAGCATCGCCACCGCCACCCGCGAGGGGTCCGGCTTGTACTGGCCGGCTTCGACCATGCTCTTGAGCTCTGATGCCTGCATCGCCCTAGTTATCGGTAGGTGAGCGGAGATCCTTAGTTCTTAGTAATCGCACATGCGTCCAAAGGAATCGGAGTTTTAATCTAGACGGGTGGCCAACGGGACGGCGCGCATCCTCCTCGTGGACGACGAGCAGTCGATTCAGACCCTGCTCAGCTACCCGCTGCGCAAAGACGGCTACCACGTCACCTCCGCGCTCGACGGCAGCGAGGCCCTGCAGCGCTTCGAGGAGGGCCGCTTCGACCTCGTGATCCTCGACCTGATGCTGCCCCGCCTCGACGGCGTTGCCGTCTGCAAGGCACTGCGGGCGCGCAGCCAGGTGCCGATCATCATGCTGACCGCGAAAGGCAGCGAGACCGACAAGGTCGCCGGGCTCGAGGTCGGCGCCGACGACTACATCACCAAGCCGTTCTCGCTGCGCGAGTTCCGCAGCCGCGTCAAAGCGGCGCTGCGGCGCTCGCGGATGGGCGCGGGCGGCGACGTCCCGGATGAGCCGATCAGCGCCGGCGGCCTGACGATCGACTTCGAGCGGCGAATGGTCACCCTCGACGATGACGAGGTCAAGGTCACCTACGTCGAGTTCGAGATTCTCGGCGCCCTCGCCCGCTCGCCCGGCCGGGTACTGACCCGGGAGACGCTGCTCGAGCACGTCTGGGGCGACTCCGACTACCGCGACCCGCGCACCGTCGACGTCCACATCCGCCACCTGCGCGAGAAGCTCGAGGCCGATCCGAAGGAGCCCGAGTACCTGTTCACGGTCCGCGGCGTCGGCTACCGCTTCAAGGAGTAGGCGACCTTGATCCGCCGCCGCCTGCGGCTCAATACCCTCGCCGGCCGCATCGTCTTCGCCGCGATCGCCGTCTGTGTCGGCACGGTGGCGATCGTCTACCTCTACCTGGTGACGGTCGGCGGCGCCGCCCGCGGTCTCGTCGACGTCAAGGCCCAGATTCTGATCGGCGGTCTGATCGCCCTGGTGATCGCCGTTCTGCTCGGCCTCTACTACGCGAAGATCGCGGTCGACAGCGTACGGGCGCTGCAAGGGGCGGCACGCAAAGTCGCCGACGGCAACTTCGAAACGACGATCCCGGTCGCCGCCACCGGCCAGCTGGCGCCGCTGGCCCGGACCTTCAACCAGATGCAGGGCCGCCTCGCCGAACTCGACTCGGCCCGCAAGGCCTTCATCGCCAACGCCTCACACGAGCTGCGGACGCCGATCTTCAGCCTCAGCGGCTTCGTCGAGCTGCTAGAAGAGGAGGACCCGAGCCCGGAGGAGCGGGAGGAGTTCCTGCGCGAGATGCGCGAGCAGATCGAGCGCCTGACCAAGCTCACCGCCGACCTCCTCGACCTCTCCCAGCTCGACGCCGGGGCGATGGTGATGGCGGCGAATCCCGTCGACCTCGGCGAGCTAGCCCGCGAGGTGACGCGGGAGTTCGCTCGCCGCGCCGACCTGCACGGCTCGCGGCTCGAGCTGCGCACCCCCGACCGCGACGTGGTCGCCCGCGCCGACCCTGATCGGGTGCGGCAGATCATCCGTATCCTGCTCGACAACGCCCTCACCCACACGCCCGAGGGCACCAAGGTCACCGTGAACACCTATTCCGCCAACCGCCGCGCCGAGCTGACCGTCTCCGACGAGGGGACCGGCGTCCCCCAGCGGGTCCAGAAACGAATCTTCGAGCGCTTCTACACCGCCGACTCGGCCGGCGGATCGGGGCTGGGGCTGGCGATTGCACGCGAGCTGGCCCAGCGGATGGACGGCCGGATCTCGATCAGCTCGAGCCGTCGCTACACCGCCTTCACCCTCGACCTGCCGCCCGCCCGCGAGGAACCGGCGCCGCGCCTACCGGCGTCCCTCGCGGCGACCAAGGCCGCCTCGTGAACAACCCTCGCTCGGCGGCGCCGCTGACGGCGCTGGCGCTGCTGCTCGTCCTCGCCGCCCTGGTCGTGGCCGGTTGCGGCTCGGGCAACGCGACGCCGGGCCACGGCGAAAGCTCGGCGAGCACCGCCGCCAGGTCCGAAGCGACGACCAGCGGCGGCGAAACGACCGCGGCGCCGGAAGTGGCGATCGAGACTGCGGCCCCCGGCTTCGACGCGACCCGGATCTTCGAAGAGGCATCGCCCGGCGTGGTCACGATCCGCTCGATCTTCGGCCCCGGCTCGGCCGCCGAGGGCTCCGGCTTCGTCCTCAACGACGAAGGCGAAATCGTCACCGACGCGCATGTCGTCACTGACGAATCGAGCGGCAGCCGCAAGCCGGCCGAAGAAGTCTTCGTCGAGTTCCCCGACCACAACGTGTTCGAAGCGAGAATCCTCGGCTTCGACCCGTTCGCCGACGTCGCCCTGCTAAAGGTCAACCCGAAGGGCCTCGAACTGCACCCGCTCCAGCTCGGCGACGACTCGACCCTCAAGGTCGGCGAGCCGGTGGCGGCGATCGGCAGCCCCTTCGGCGAAGAACAGTCGCTCTCGGTCGGGGTCGTCTCGGCCACCGACCGCTCGGTCAAATCGCTGACTCAGTTCCAGATCATCGGCGCGATCCAGACCGACGCCTCGATCAACCCCGGCAACTCCGGTGGCCCGCTGCTCGACGCCAACGCCCGCGTGCTCGGGATCAACCAGCAGATCGAGACCAACTCCGGCGCCAACGACGGCGTCGGCTTCGCCGTCCCGACCTCGGCGATCGAGCGCTCGATCAAGCAGCTGCGCGAAAAGGGCACCGCCGAATACGCCTACATCGGCGTCTCCAGCGAGTCGCTCTATCCGCAGCTGGCGGAAAAGCTGGGGCTCGACACCGAATTCGGCAGCCTCGTCGCCGAAGTCGTGCCCGGCGGCCCGGCCGACAAGGCGGGGATCGAAGGCGGCGACGAAAAGCTCGTCTTCCAGGGGCAGCCCTACCGCACCGGCGGCGACGTGATCCTCGAAGTCGACGGCAAGGAAGTGATCGAAGTGGACGACCTCGCGCGCTTCGTCGCCGAACACCAACCGGGCGAAAAGGTGAAGGTGACGATCCTCCACGACGACAAGCGCAAGAACATCGAGATCACGCTCGGGAAGCGCCCCGACACGCCCGGCGAAGGCTGAGCACGGTGCGGGCGCCGGCCGGCCCCGGCGCGGCGACTGGCGACCCGGCCATCCTCCTCGCACACAGCCGGGCTTACCTGTAGAACTCCGGCCTTGCTCCAGGAAGTCGCACTTGGCCAGAAGAACCTCTCCGACTACACCCACATAGTCGGCAAGGAGGTGAGCGAGCAGATCCGCGCCCTGGCGGAGCCGCTGAAGGGCAAGCGGGTGCTCCACGTCAGCGCCACCGCCTTCGGCGGCGGCGTCTCGGAGATCCTCTACACGATCGTGCCGCTGATGCGCGACATCGGCCTCGACGCCCACTGGAACGTGATCTTCGGCAAAGAGGAGTTCTTCAATGCGACCAAGCTCCTCCACAACTCGCTGCAGGGTGCGCCGGAGACGCTGAGCGACGAGCAGTGGGCCCTGTTCGACGAGATCAACCAGATGAACGCCGAGGGGCTGGAAGGCGAGTGGGACGTGGTGATCGTCCACGACCCGCAGCCGATCGGCCTGAGGCATGGCGCCGGCGAGAAGGGCAAGCACTGGATCTGGCGCTGCCACATCGACCTCTCGAATCCGAACCCGGCGCCGATCGCCCACCTGCTGCCGCTGATCGAGGACTACGACGCCACCGTCTGGCACCTGCCCGACTACGTCCCGGCCGACCTCGCGGGCGGCCGCGAGAAGGTCAACATCATCCCGCCGGCGATCGACCCGCTGTCGCCGAAGAACATGGCCTTCTCGCCCGAGGACGCGGCCTTCGTCTGCCGCCAGTTCGGGATCGACGTCGAGCGGCCGCTGCTGACCCAGGTCTCCCGCTTCGACCCCTGGAAGGACCCGATCGGAGTCATCGACGCCTACCGCCAGGTCACCGAGGAGGTGCCGGACGCGCAGCTGGCGATGGTCGGCTCGATGGCGAGCGACGACCCCGAGGGCCGCGAGTACTTCCAGAAGACCTACGAATACGCCGACAACGATCCCGACATCAAGATCCTCTCGAACCTCAACAACGTCGGCGCGATCGAGGTCAACGCCTTCCAGTCGCAGTCCGACGTGGTGCTGCAGAAGTCGATCCGCGAGGGCTTCGGCCTGACCGTCACCGAGGCGCTCTGGAAGGGGCGGCCGACGGTCGCCGGCAACGTCGGCGGGATCCCGCTGCAGATCGAGGACGGAATCTCCGGCTACCTCGTCAACTCGCCCGCCGAGTGCGCCGAGCGCTGCCTCGGAGTCCTCCGCAATCCGAGCCTCGGCAAGAGCCTGGGCCGCGAGGGCAAGGAGCACGCCCGGCGCGAGTTCCTCTCGCCGCGCCTGCTGCGCGACTGGCTCGACCTCTTCGCCCGGCTCGAATCCTGAGCCGGGCGGCGGCCCGGCGGCCCGCCTTCCCCCACCGCGTAATCTCCACCCGGTGGACTCTTCGCCGCTGATCGTCGTCTCGAACCGCGGCCCCGCTCAGTTCGAACTCGACGAGAACGGCGAGCGCACGGTCCGCCGCGGCGGCGGCGGCCTGGTGACCGCGCTCTCGGACCTGGTCCGCCACCGCGACGCTCTCTGGATCGCCTCGGCAATGACCGAAGAGGACCTTGTCGTCGCCGAAGAATCGGGCGGCCCGACCGCCAAGATTGCGCTCGGCGGGATCGACTACCGGGTCTGCCTGGTCGGCTCCGACCCCGACGCCTACGACCGCTTCTACAACGTGATCGCGAACCCGATCCTCTGGTTCATCCAGCACTACCTCTGGGACCTCTCGAACGCGCCGGACATCCGCCAGCAAGAGCTCGACGCCTGGGACTACGGCTACCAGGCGGTCAACCGCGATATCGCCGAGGCGGTGCTGGACCAGATCGAGGGCCAGCAGGACCCGCTGGTGATGCTGCACGACTACCACCTCTACACGGCCCCGCGGATGATCCGCGACCAGCGCCCGGACGCCTTCCTCCACCACTTCGTCCACATCCCCTGGACCCAGCCGGACAGCTGGCGGGTGCTGCCGACCCGGATCCGCGACGCGATCTACGACGGCATGCTGGCCAACGACATCATCGGCTTTCACACCGCCGCCTACTGCATCAACTTCCTCCGCTGCTGCGACGAACTGGTCGAAGCCGAGGTCGACTACGCGACCGGCGAAGTCCGGCACGAGGGAGGCCGTACCCTCGCCCGCGCCTACCCGCTGGGAATCGACGCCGAGCGCCTGCAGCAGGTGGCGGCCTCGGCGGAGGTGGCGGAGGCCGAGCGCGAGGTGCTCGAGCGGCGCCGCAAGTACCTGATCATCCGGGTCGACCGCGCCGACCTCTCGAAGAACGTGCTGCGCGGCTTCACCGCCTTCGACGCGTTCCTCACCCAGCACCCCGAGTTCCGCGAAGAGGTGACGTTCATCGCCCACCTGCAGCCCTCGCGCCAGGACGTGCCGGAGTACGCCGAGTACCTGGAGCGGATCGAGGCCCTGGTCGCCGTCGTCAACCACCGCCACGGCACCACCGACTGGATGCCGATCGACCTCAAGATCTACGAGAACTTCCACGACGCGGTCGCCCGCTACAAGCACTTCGACCTGCTGATGGTCAACTCGATCTTCGACGGCATGAATCTGGTCGCCAAGGAGGCGCCCGCGGTCAACACCCGCGACGGCGTCCTGATGCTCTCCGAGAACACCGGCTCCCACCACGAGCTCTGGGACTACGTGATCTCGGTCAACCCCTTCGACATCCAGCAGCAGGCGGACTCGATCCACCGGGCGCTGACCCTCGACCAGGAGACCAAGCGCCGCTGGTCCGAAGGCCTGAAGGAGATCATCTTCTCCCGCAACCCCGGCGACTGGGTCGACGACCAGCTGGCGGACATCGAGGAGCTTCGGCGCAAAACCGCGGCCTGAGCCGCCGGCGAGGGGGAGAGAAAGGCGCCGTCGGGGCCTCGGGCCTCGGTGCGCGGCATACGAATCCATTGGCGGGGCCTGTGGAAGCTCGGCGCCGCCGCGCTCGCGGTGCTCCTGGCCGTCGCGGTGCTGCCCGACCTGCTGCGCACCCCCGCCCCGCCGCCGTTGGGCAAGGACGTCGGCCTGCCGCGGGCCGGGAATGGCGGATTCGTTCGTCATCGGCGGACCAATCCGCCAAAACCAGGGCGACCCCGTCCCGAGCACGGGCGGCGGCGTGGCGCCTTGCGCTCGGATAGCGGAAGCAAAGCGCGAAAGCCAGCGCGCTCCCGTCCCAAGCGCGTCGCCCGCTCGCGGGCCGAGGAACCGACGCCGTCATCGTCGCCCGCGCCCGAACCGGAGCCCGCGCCGCTCGCCGCACCCGCGCCGGTACCCGCCGCACCCGAGCTCCCTCCGCCGCCGGCCACACCAGCCCCCGCACCGCCGCCCGGCGACGGCTCTGCCGAGTTCGCGCCGCACTAGCGAGCCTCGGCGCCGCTCCGCCGCTATAGTCAGCCGCCGTTTTGGCAGCAGCACGCGAATACGAGCTGGTCCTGATGCTGGACCCCGAGTTGGACGCCCCGGCGCGCGACGCCCTGGCGCAGTCCGCCCGGGGCGAAATCGAGGCTGGCGGCGCGCTCAAGCAGGAGAACACCTGGGGCCTGCGCAAGATGGCCTACGAGATCAACCATCGCACCGAGGCGGATTACCGCTGGTTCCGCTTCGAGTCGCCGAGCCCGCTGCTCGACTCGCTCGACCACAACCTGAAGATCGCCGACGGCGTCCTCCGCTTCCGCATCTTCAAAGTCGACCCCGGCACGCCGACGATCGTGCCGCCGGCAACCGCCGCCGCCCCGGGCCCGCGTGAGCGGACTGCCGCCGGCGCCGGCGCCCCGGCCCCCCGCGAGGACCGCGGCGAGGCCGCCGCCGCCGAGTAGCTGCAACGGCCCCCGCTTTTTACGTGGAAAGCCCGGCGCCGAGGGGAGAAGTGGCGCCGTCGGCCTGCTTAGACTGGAGCCCAGCTAACGATCTTCAGAGGGAGTGAATGCTTTGGCAGCTTCGAATGTGAACGTGGTGGTCATCACCGGGAACCTGACCCGCGACCCTGAGCTGCGCCACACCCAGGGCGGCACCGCCGTCTGCGAACTCCGCGTCGCCGTCAACAGCCGCCGCAAAGACGGCGCTAGCGGTGAATGGATGGACAAGCCGAACTACTTCGACGTAGTTGTCTGGGGCGCCCAGGGCGAGAACTGCTCGACCTACCTGACCAAGGGCCGCCCGGTCGCGGTCGAAGGCCGGCTCGACTGGCGCGAGTGGGAGGCAAAAGACGGCGGCAAGCGCCAGGCGGTGCAGATCATCGCCAACACCGTTCAGTTCCTCGGCTCGCGCGACGGCGGCGGAGGCGGCGGTCAGCCGAACG
>DASXFL010000082.1:0-6539 GCA_036489595.1 Solirubrobacterales bacterium | reverse complement strand
ATGTGGTTCCGACCGAGACCAGGCTGGGGCACCAACGTAACGATCGCAGCCGGCCCGCGGCGAGGCCCCCAGCGGTGACGAGGTACGCCCCGCGCCCCGCCCCCCGCACTCGGACCAAGGCAGGCAGCTACCTCTTGTTCTGCGCCCTGCTCGAACCCGTGGGCAAAACGAGCCATGACGGGTTGGTGCGGCTACGTGACGGTCGTCTGAGCTTTAAGCCCCCGCGTCTACGATCGCGGTTGATGAAGATCGCCGTGGTGGAGGACGAGGAAGCGATCGCCGACTTCCTCGAGCGGGGTTTGCGAGCCGAGGGATATTGAGGTGCGCCTTGCGGCGGCGGAATCACGGGCGAGCGGGCTGCCCTCGATCCCGATGTCGACATGTCGTCCTCGACAGGATGCTCCCCGGCAAGGGGGCGATGAGGTGCTCGCGAGCCTGCGGGCAGTTAACGAAGCCGTTCGCCTTCGACGAGCTCTTGGCGGGGATCCGGGCCCGCCTACGGGAGCAGGCGAACGCCTCGGAGGCGACGCTTATGGTCGGTAACCTGCGCCTCAACCTGCTGACGCGCGAGGCGACCCGGGGGCACCATCTCCGTTCGCCTTCCCGAGCGCGAGGCGGTTTTGGTCGCCCACCTGATACGAAACGCCGGTCGTGTCTGCACTAGGGAGGAGATCCTCGACTCCGCCTGAGGCTATGACCACAACCCGGGGACGAACGTCGTCCTTTCTGTCACGCAAGCCGTTAGGCACGCTCTACGGATATGCGCGGATATACGGCGATTCGTCGGCGATTTGGGCACTGCTGGCGAGGATTGCCCACACGAGCCAGGGTGGTTAGAACTACCGAGAGGACAACGACAGCTATGCCGCTTTCGCCCCGGCGGGGATATCGACGAGCGAGCGGCGAGCGGCAGTTTCGTCAGATCGCCACCGGCGACAGGATCCAGTAGCCATCCTGTACGACTTCATCCCAGGCTCTTCGCCACGAGGCGCTCGCCCATCGCCAGCGCGGGGGCGCTCCTGGAGGACGTGCTGCGAGGAGCAGCGGGGGAAGCCGAGGCCGCCGCGCGTGCGGAAGTTGATCCCCGCCTCGAGCGCTAGCCTGACGATCTCGCGGCTCCCCTCCCAACCGGCCGCCCAGGGGTGGGTGCCGGCGGCCGGGTCGGCGAGGCCCATGCAGCCGAGGCAGATCACCGAGACCTCGGTACCCGTGCCGCCGAGCTTCGCGTATCGCATCAGGCGACCCCCGGCGCGACCTCGCGCCCCATCAGCGCGACCGCGTCGAGGTCGCGGTGGAGCAGGTGCTGGCCCATCACCCGGACCAGGCCGGCGTCGGCCAGCGCCCGCAGCTGCTCCTGCGCCTCCGCGACCGTGCCCTTGATCGTCGAGTCGGGGAGGCTGGCGAGATAGGCATCGCCGTCGCCGCCTTCTCCATTCCACTCCGAGAGGCGGCCGGCGCGGTCGCGCAGTTCGGCCGCGTCGGCGCCGACCATCCAGCCGGTCATCATCGAGAGCGGCAGCTCGGCCGGGTCTCGGCCCTCAGCCGCGCAGGCGGAGTCGAGCCGGGCACGGATGTCGCGGACTTCCTCGGCGGTGACCATCACGGCGTTGTACTCGTCCGCGTACTTCGCCGCCAGCCGCAAGCTGCGGTCGCCGCCGCTGCCGCCGAGGATCAGCGGCGGGCGCGGCTGCTGGACTGGCTTCGGCTGCGCGTCCAGATCAACCGCCGAGTAGTAGGTCCCCTCGAAGTCGAACGGGCCCGGCCCCCAGTGGCCGAGCACCACCTGCATCTGCTCCTCGAGCGCGTCGAGGCGCGGCCCGATCGGCGGCAGCTCGAAGCCGTAGACCTCGTGCTCGCGCTCCCACCAGCCGGCGCCGATCCCGAGCTCGACCCGGCCGCCGGAGACGTGATCGGCGGTGACCACCATCTTCGCCAGCACCGCCGGGTGGCGGAAGGTCGCCGGCGAGACCATCGTCCCCAGCCGCAGCGTCTCGGTCTCGGCCGCCAAGGCGGTGATCGTCGCCCAGGCATCGAGTGAGCCGCGCTCGCGGCGATCCTCGACCGAGAGGTAGTGGTCGGAGCGGAACATCGTCCCCACCCCGTTCGCCTCGCAGGCTGCGGCCAGCGCCAGCCAGTCGTCCCAGCTCACGTCCTCCTGGCTCTCGACCATCAAGCAGACTTCCAACGCGGCTCCTCTCGGTGGGGGTGCGGCCCAGACTACGGAGCGCCGCTCGCCGGCTACTCGCCGACGCTGAACTCCCAGATCGCGATCCCCAGCATCGTCATCCCGAGCGCGAAGACCATGAAGATCTCGAGCGCCACGGGAACCGTCCAGCCGAACCAGGTGATGCCGGGGTTGAGGGCCGCTTCGGCCGCCTTGGAGAGGCCGAGGTGGTCGAAGACGAGGGTGCGCATCGGCGTCACCGCGTAGGTGAGCGGGTCGAGCCGGTTGAGGACGGCGAGCCAGCCGGGCAGGTCGGTGACCGGGAAGAGGGCGCCGGAGATGAAGAACATCGGCATGATCACGAGCTGCATCACGCCCATGAAGGACTGGATCTGGTTGATCCGGGCGGCGACCATGACGCCGAAGGCGGTGATGCTGAAGGCCAGCAGCAGCTGCAGGGCGAAGACGCCGAGCACGAGGGTGACGCTGTAGGGGACGTGGACGGCCCAGGCGAGCGCCAGCAGGATCAACCCCTGCGAGGCGGCGACGGTGGCGCCGCCGAAGCACTTGCCGATCACGATCGAGCTGCGGCGGACCGGCGCCACCATCATCTCCCGCAGGAAGCCGAACTCGCGGTCCCAGACGATCGAGGCGGCCGAGAACATCGCCGTGAACATCACCGAGATGCAGAGGATGCCGGGGTAGATGAAGGTCTTCAGGTCGACGCCATGGGTGCTGGCGGAGGAGAGCTGCTGGAGGCCCGAGCCGAGGACGAAGAGGAAGAGCAGGGGCTGTACCAGCGAGGTGACGATCCGCAGGCGGTCGTTGCGGAAGCGGATCAGCTCGCGGCGCCAGACGACCTTGATCGCCCGCAGCTCGCTGCGCAGGCTGCGGCTCGGGACGTGGACCTGGACGACCGGAGAGCCGCCGTCGGGGCCGCCGTCGTCGCGGGCGGCGCGCTCGGCGGGAAGGCTGACGCTCATCGCCGCGCCCCGCTCAGCATCTGCCCAACCATCCGCGATTTCATCTTGTTGCCGTCCTCCTCGGCGTCGCGGATCGTCGTCCCGGTGTGGGACATGAAGACGTCGTCGAGGGTCGGCCGCGAGAGGTTGACCGAGCGGATCGGCACCCCGAGCTCGGCGAAGAGGCGCGGCACGAAGGCCTCGCCCTCGGGCACGTAGAAGGAGACCGTTTCCTCGGAGATGACCGCCTCGAGGTCGAAGCGCTCGGCCAGCGCTTGGATCGCCGCCTCGTCGTCGTCGGTGGTGATCCGCACCCGGTCGGCGCCGACCGCTTCCTTGAGCGCCGCCGGGGTCTCGAGGGCGACGACCTCGCCGTGGTCCATGATCGCGATCCGGCCGCAGAACTCAGCCTCGTCCATGTAGTGGGTGGTCATGAAGATCGTGATCTCCTCCTGCCGCTGCAGCTCGCGGATGTAACCCCAGATCGAGGCGCGCGTCTGCGGGTCGAGGCCGATCGTCGGCTCGTCGAGGAACAGCACCCGCGGCGAGTGCATCAGGCCGCGGGCGATCTCGAGCCGCCGCCGCATGCCGCCGGAGAAGGTCATCACCTGGGTGTCGCGGCGCTCCCAGAGGCCGACCATCTCCATCACCTGTCGCATCCGCGGCTCGACCAGCCTGCGCTCGACCCCGTAGAGCTCGGCGTGCAGCTCGAGGTTCTGGGCCCCGGTCAAGTAGCCGTCGAGGGTCGGGTCCTGGAAGACCAGGCCGATGTGGCGGCGGACGTCGTCGCGGGCGGCGACGACGTCGAAGCCCGCCACCTCCGCCGAGCCGCCGCTCGGCTTGGAGAGGGTGCAGAGCATGTTGATCGTCGTCGTCTTGCCGGCGCCGTTGGGCCCGAGGAAACCGAAGACCTCGCCGCTCTCGACCTCGAAGTCGACGCCGCGAACGGCCTCGAAGTCGCCGAAGGATTTGCGCAGTTGTCTGACGGAGATCGCTGGTGGCATCGGTCCGTACGCCGTACGGGCGAGCGATTGTACACTGTACGGACGATGCCGGTCGAGCGCCCCGCCGCCAGCGCCTCTGCCCCCGCGACCAGTCGCCAGGAGGTGGTCGAGGCGGCCGTGAAGCTGGCCGACGAGGAGGGCATCGAGGCGGTCTCGATGCGGCGCCTGGCCGAGCGGCTCGGCGTCGGCACGATGACTCCCTACACCTACGTCGAGTCGAAGGAGGAGCTGCTCGACTTGATGCGCGACGAGGTGGCGCGGGCGATGCTCGTCCCCGAGCCGCTGCCGCGCGACTGGCGCGAAGCGCTGCGCCAGATCGCGCTGCGCACCCGTGCCGCCCTCGAGGCCCACCCCTGGGCCGCCTCCGCCCGCCCGCATGGGCTGCGGGTCCGGATCAACCTCGCCCGCCACATCGAGCAGTCGGCGAGCGTGGTCGAGACGCTCGGCGTCGACCCGAAGGTAGGCGCCGCGGCGCTGGCGGCGGTCGACGACTACGTGATCGGCCACTGCCTGCGGCTGCGGGCGCGGCAGAGGGTGCTCCGCGCCCGCCGCGCCGCGGTTGCCGCCGGCCAGCCGCCGGGTCCGGTGATCGACCCCGCGGTCGAGGCGGCGATCGAGTCCGGCGAGCTGGCGCGGGTCGGCCGCATCTTCGCCGCCCGGGCCGAGAGCGGCCGCCTCGCCGTCGCCCCCGCCTCCGACTTCGAGCAAGGGCTGGAGTGGCTGCTCGACGGGATCGAGCGGGCGACCCGGCAGGGCGTCTACGAGTGGCTGCTCGACGGGGCCGAGGCGGACCCTGACGAGGGCACCGCCGAGGTAGCCGACGGCCTGGCCGAGCGCAGCGAGCCGCGATAAGGTCGCGGCCGATGGCCAAGCTCGCGGCGCTCACCGCCAAGCTCCCGCTCGCCACCTTCAAGCCCGAGGCGCGGCCGGCGACCGCGGCGCGGCCGGCGACCGCCACCGGCGCTGCTGCAATCGGCGCCCTCGCAGTCGGCGCCGCCGCGATCGGCGGCTTCGCGATCGGCCGGCTCTCGGTCGGGCGGCTGGCGATCGGCAAGGCCGCGATCGGCCGGCTGGCGATCCGCCACCTCGAGGTCGAGGAGCTGGAGATCGGGCGGCTGACGATCCGCGAGCGCACGCCCGAGGCAAGTCAGTGACGCGTTCGACCTTTGGGGGGTCCCGGCAACCCAAAAGTCCACATCGCGGGATCGCCGGCGTCCTGGCGGCCGCCGCCGTCGCCCTCGTAGTCGCCCTGGCGGCGGCGCCGAGCCAGGCGGTCGGCCCGTATCCCGACCTCGGCTCGTGCTCGGTCTTCCCGCAGCCGCCCGCCGGCCTCTCCCCCAGCGCCAAGTCGCTCGCTACCGAGGCCGCCTGGAACCAGGACGTCTCGAAGGCGCCGCGGGCGAAGGACTCGGCCGCGGTCATCGCCTACATCGACGGTCACGGCGGCGACCACCTCCACCCCGACTTCGGCTCGCCGCGGGCCTACGGCTTCCCCTACTCGGTGGTCGGCAGC
Source organism: Solirubrobacterales bacterium (assembly GCA_036489595.1). GTDB lineage: Bacteria > Actinomycetota > Thermoleophilia > Solirubrobacterales > 70-9 > VAYN01. The sequence goes on along the minus strand of DASXFL010000082.1, from coordinate 896 downwards.
GGCCAGCCGAAGCTGCCGATCCACTACACCGCCTACGGCTCCGAAAGCAGCCCCGGCCCCTTCCCGGTGCCGGCGAAGGCGCCGGTCGAGGGCGGCAACGGCAGCGACGGCGATCGCCACGTGCTGGTCGTCGACCGTGCCGAATGCAAGCTCTACGAGCTCTACCGCGCCTTCTTCGTCGCCAAGCCGAAGCCACACTGGAACGCCGACTCCGGGGTCGCCTGGGACCTCGGCTCGGCGGCGCTCCGGCCCGACGGCTGGACCTCCGCCGATGCCGCCGGCCTGCCGATCTTCCCCGGCCTCGTCCGCTACGACGAAGTCGCCGCCGGGCACCTCGAACACGCGATCCGCGTCACCTTCGACAGCACCCGCAACGCCTGGGTCCACCCCGCCAGCCACTGCGCCGGCGACACCGACTCGGGGTCGGCGCCGGCGATGGGGACGCGGCTACGGCTCAAGGCCGGCTACGGGCTCGGCGGCTTCAGCGACGCCGCGAGGACGATCGCCGAAGCGATGAAGCGCTACGGGCTGATCGTCGCCGACAACGGCTCGAACTGGTACTTCGGCGGCAGCAGCGACCGCCGCTGGGACGACCAGAACCTCGACCAGCTCAAGCGGATTCCGGGCTCCGCCTTCGAAGTCGTCGCAAGCGCAGCCGCCGTCCACCCCTGCTGAGCAGGCGAAAGAAGCGGGCGATCAGCTGGAAGATCTTGCCGACGATGGTGATGATCGTCATCGCGACGCCAAGCCCGATCGCTCCCAGGATCAGCAGGAAGACGATGAAGGCGACGATCGCCAGCGGTATCAGCAGTATTTTCACGGCTTCTTGAGCTTCCTCGATTTAGCTATCGCAAAGATGAACTCAATCTTCGCCCACTAGTCTGCCGCGAGGGACC
>DASXFL010000078.1:0-6327 GCA_036489595.1 Solirubrobacterales bacterium | reverse complement strand
AGACGTACTCCGCGACCGCTTCAATTTCAGCGCTCGACAGCGTTCCCTTGAACGGCGGCATCCCGCCGCCTCCGTTCGTGACCTGGTGTTCAACCAGTTCCCGCGAGGGCTTCAGTTCGTCGAGGTTGGGGCCTACGGTGCCGGTCGCCCCGGCCTCGGAAAGCGTGTGGCAGGCCGAGCAGGTGCCTTCCACGATGCCCTTCCCGGTCGCCAGCGCCGCCGCTTCGCCGCCGCCCGCTTTGCCGCCTTCGGCCGCCGCGGCTTCGCCGCCCTTCTTCTTCCCTCCGCCGCCCTTCTTGGCTTCGGCTTCGCCCCCTTCCTTGGCTTCGGCTTCCGTCCCGGCCGGCGCTTGGCTTTCCTGCGGTTCGGCTTCCGCTTCGACGGTCGCTTCTCCTTCGGGTTCGGAGCCTTCCTGAGAGGGACCGCCGTGGGCGGCAGGAACTGCGGCAGCGAAGGTCACCGTGGTGGTGTTGGTGTGGCTAGTGAAGTGGCCGAGGAAATACCCGGCGAGGAGGGCGACGACGATGCCGATCCCGACTGCGGCGGCGGCAATCGCCGACAAGACCGTGACCGAGAGTCCTTTCCCGCCTTTTTTCACCGAAGCGCCCTCGCCTTCACGTTGAGAATTGCAGTCGCAGCACCGACATCGAGTCTATTGGAGCGTGATTTCCAGCGTAGAATTCGACTCACTCGTGGACGCGGGAGAGCAAAAAGCCCCGCAACCCGATCTCCGCGCGCTTACCCGCGAGACCGTTCGCGCGCAGATCGCCGAGACAGCCTGGAGCGTCTTCGCCGAACGGGGCTTCGACGACGTCACCGTCAACGAGGTCGCCGAGGCGACCGGGATCTCCCGCGCCAGCTTCTTCCGCTACTTCTCCTCCAAGGAGGAGGCCGTCTTCGTCGCCCTCGAGGCGATGGGCGCCGAAATCGCCACCGCCCTCGAAGAGCGGCCGCCGAGCGAGCGGATCTGGGAGGCGATGCGCCGAGCCTTCGACGCTGCCACGCCGAACTACGCGACCGACCCCGCCCGCTCCCTCGCCCGCCTCAACCTGACTCGCGAAACCCCCTCCCTCCGGGCCCATCAGCTGGAGCGCCAAGCGCAGTGGCGCAACCTGATCGGCCCCGCCCTCGCTCTTCGCACCGGTCTCGCCCCCGACGACGTCCGCATCGACGCCATCGTCGGCGCCGCCCAGGCCGCCCTCGACGCGGCGACCGAGAAATGGGCCCTCTCCAACGGCGAGCTCGACCTCACCGCCCTGATCGACGAAGCCTTCGCCGCGATCGCCGATTTGGGCTAGGAGCGACTAGGCGGACCGCACCACCTCGCCGGGCCGCTCAGACCAGCTCGCGGACGGCGACCAGGGTGCGGTCGATGGCGGCGGCGTCGACGTCGAGGTGGGTGACGGCGCGAACGCCGATGCCAAAGGCGCTGACCTCTATCCCGCGCTCGGCGAGGCCGGCGACGAGAGTGGTCGGATCGGGGGCCTCGAAGATGACGATGTTGGTCTCGACCGTGGTGGGGTCGATCTCGATGCCGTCGATCGCGGCCAGCCCCTCGGCGAGGGCGCGGGCGTTGGCGTGGTCCTCGGCGAGGCGCTCGACGTTGTGCTCCAGGGCCCAAAGGGCAGCGGCGGCGATGATGCCGGCCTGGCGCATCGCGCCCCCGTACATCTGCTTGTAGCGCCAGGCCTCCTCGATCGCCTCCCGCGATCCTGCCAGGCAGGCGCCGACCGGGGCGCCGAGACCCTTCGAGAAGTCGATCCAGGCGGTGTCGAAGCCGCTCGCGTAGGCGGCGGCGGAGACGCCGGAGGAGACGACGGCGTTGAGCAAGCGGGCACCGTCGAGATGGGAGCGGAGGCCGCCCCGCTCGGCGACGGCGAGGATCGACTCGATCTCGGCCAGGGGCCAGACCCGGCCCCCGCCCATGTTGGTCGTCTGCTCGACGCAGACGAGGCGGGAGCGCGGCTGGTGGCGGTCGCTCGGGTCGCGCAGCGCCGCCTCCAGCGCCGCTGCGTCGAACATCCCACCCTCGCCGCCGAGCTCGAGCAGCTGGGCTCCGGCCAGCGCCGCGGCGCCACCGGCCTCGGCGATCACCGGGTGCGAGCCGCGGTGCAGGTAGACCTCGTCGCCGAGCGGCCGGGTGTGGAGCCGCAGCGCGATCTGGTTGCACATCGTCCCCGACGGCAGGAACAGCGCCGCCTCGTGGCCGAGCAGCTCGGCGACCAGCTCCTGCAGCGCGTTGACCGTCGGGTCCTGGCCGCGCTGCTCGTCGCCGACCTCGGCCTCGGCAACGGCCCGGCGCATCTCGACCGACGGCAGGGTCTGGGTGTCCGAGTAGAGGTTGATCCTGGGCTCTGCGCTCACCCGCGGCAGGCTAACGGGGCGCCGGCGCCGGCCGGCCGGCGTCTCAGGCCCGCGCCAGCGCCTCGGGCTCGTGGACGCCGGGGCCGCCGGACCTCTCGCTGCGCACCGGGTGCCGCCATTTCCACCTCACTCGGTCGCCCTTCCGGAGCTCCGCCATCGCGCCGCCTCCGTCCTCGCCTCCCGGTCCGCCCTACCCGCCCGCCGCCGTTCCCAGGCCGACCAGGCGAGGAGGACGGCGGCGGCATAGACCCAGCCGAGGGCGACGTCGAAGAAGTAGTGCTCGCCGCAGGCCAGCAGGGTCAGGCCCATCGCCAGCGGATAGAGCAACAGCAGCGGCCGCAGCCAGCGACGCCGCACCCGCGGCCAGATCGTCAGCGCCACCAGCATCGTGAAGGCGGCGTGCAGCGAGGGCACGGCGGCGACCAGGTTGACCGCGGCCTGCCCCTCGGAGAAGAGCGAGGCGGTGCCGACGCCGATGATCTGCCAGCCGGTGCTGGTGGTCCGTTCGACCGGGCCCAGCAGCCCCATTTCCGAGGCCAGCCACGGCGGCGCCGCCGGGAACGCCATGTAGGTCGCGAGGCCGGCGAGGGCGAGGGTGACGAGGCGGCGCCGGTAGCGCAGGAAGGCCGGCCGCTCGCGCACCCAGAGCCAGCCGGCGAGCGCAAAGGGGGTGATGAAGTAGGAGGTGTAGACGAGGGTGAAGCCGACGTTCCAGGCGCTGAGGACGTGCGGGTCGTAGAGGTGGGCCTGCAGCCATTCGGTCGGCGTCTCGCCGCCGAAGACGAATTTGTCGAAGTCGATCATCGGCAAGTAGTGGGTGCCGATCCCAAGCGAGTCGGCGGCGCCGCGGCTGAAGTCGTAGGCGAAGAGGACGAGGACGATCGGCAGCCAGTCGAGGACCAGCTGGACGATCTGCCAGGGGTGGCGGCCGATCGAGGCGCAGGCGAGCGCGCCGCAGGTCCAGAGGATCACCAGTTCGCGCTGGACCGGGATCCCGTAGTGGGCGCTCCAGGCGATCAGGACCGCGAAGTAGACGACGAGCGCCGACCGCCGCACCGCCATCCAATGTTGGAAGCGGAAATCGGTCGACTGCGCGGCCGGGGCCGCCTCGGCCGGCGGGACCTCGGCGAAATCGGCCGTGCCCATCACGACATCTTTACGCGCTCGTCACGGGGGCGCCCGCCAGCTGCGCCACCTACCGCGGTGAGCTACCCCTCGGAGATGCCGGCGCTCGCCAGCTCGGCGTCGTCGCGGGCCAATCGCTCCTCCTCCGTGGTCGGCGGGCGCGGCGGGCGCGGCGACAGCACCAGGGCGACGAGCGCGGCAAGCAGGCAGATTACGGTGCCGACCCAGAGCGCCAGGGTGTAGCCACCGACCGCCGGGAAGGCCGAGCCGGCGACCTCGTTGACAGCGATGACCGAGGCGACGAGGGCGCTGCCGACCGAGAATCCGATCGAGCGCACGACCTGGTAGAAGCCCATCGCGCTGCCGACCTCGCTGGCCGGCACCGAGCGGGCGATCAGGCCGGGGATCGCCGCGTAGGTGAAGCCGAAGCCAACGCCGAGCAGGCCCATCGCCGCGAACGCCTCCCACAGCGCCTCGTGCTCGATCGCGAAGAAGGCGCCGGCGACGGCGATCGCCACCGACCCCAGCGCCAGCGCCGCCGGGGTGCCGACCCGCCGCGCCAGGGGCCCGACCAGCCGGCTCGCCGCCAGGCTGAAGGCAGAGAAGGGAACCAGGCAGAGGCCGGCGACCAGGGGCGAGGCGCCGAAGCCGAAGCCGACCTCCGACGGGGTCTGCACGAACTCGGTGACAACCGTCAGGAACATGTAGAGCGCGACCCCCAGCAGCAGCGCCGCGAAGTCGGCGCCGAGCACGGCGCGGTGGCGCAGCTGGCGCAGGTCGACCAGTGGCGCCGGCAGCCGCAGCTGCATCCGCACCCAGGCCGCCAGCACCGCGGCCGCGACTGCGAAGCAGCCGAGCACCGGCGCCGAAAGCCACCCCCACTCGGTCCCCTGGCCGACACCGATCAGCAGGGCGATGACACCGAGGCCGCCGACCAGCGCCCCCGGCACGTCGAGCGGGACCGTGCTGGTCAGCCGGCTGCGGGGGATGACGAGGAACGCGGCGACGAACGCCGCGGCGCTGAGGACAGCGCCGAAGACGAAGGCGACGTGGACGTCGAAGCGCTCGGCGATCAGACCGCTGATCGGGTAGCCGGCGCCGACCCCGGTGGCGGCGCTGACCGAGAGCAGGCCGATGATGCCGGCGGCGCGCTCGGCCGGCAGGTGGTCGCGCGCCGCCGCCATCGCGATCGGCGCCAGCCCGAGCCCGATCCCCTGCAGGGCGCGGCCAGTGATCAACAGCGGCAGCGTCTGGGCGGCGCCGGCGACGACGCCGCCGACGGTGACGACGACTAGGGCGCCGAGGATCGCCCCGCGCCGGTGCGGCCCATCGCCGAGCCGGCCCAGGACCGGGGCGGCGACGGCGCCGGCGAGCAGCGCCGCGGTCAGCGACCACTGGGCGCTCGAGAGCGAGACCGAGAGGGCGTCGGCAACCGAGGGCAGCAGCGGCGCCCCGAGGCTGCTGATGGTCGAGACGACCAGGGTGATCCCGACCAAGACCGGGACGAGGGCGGTGCCGACCTCGGGCGAACGACGGGTCCGAAGCGCGTCGGTGCTCACGCCTCCAGCCTAGAGACCGCATTTCAGAGCCAGTTTCGAGGCCCCGGCGGGCGGGCAGGATAGCTTCCACTCGATGGTCAACGAGGGCGACAGGGTGATGCTCCTGCCGGCGGCGCGGCGCGATCGCCACAGCTTCGTCGCCGCGATGCGGTCCAGCGCCGAGCTCCACCAGCCCTGGATCTCGCCGCCGATCGACGACGACGCCTTCGACGCTGTGTTCGAGCGGGCCCGCGGCGAGAGCTTCGAGTTCATGCTGGTCCGGCGGCGCTCGGACGGGGCGATCGCCGGCTACTTCGACGTCAGCCAGATCATCCGCGGCCCACTGCAGAGCGCCTTCCTCGGCTACGGCGGCGTCGCCGCCCTGTCCGGGCAGGGCTACATGAGCGAAGGACTGCAGCTGCTGCTGCACCATGCTTTCGAGGGGCTGCGGCTGCACCGGATCGAGGCCAATATCCAGCCCGGCAACGAGCCCTCGCTGGCACTGGTCCGCCGCGCCGGCTTCGTCCGCGAGGGGTTCTCAGAGCGCTACCTGAAGATCAACGGCGAGTGGCGCGATCACGAGCGCTGGGCGATCCGGGTCGAGCAGTGGCACCGCGTCGGCGCCGACCGGGGATACGCTCCGGATCAGTGGAGCAGCGAGTCAGCCTGATCACCCTCGGCGTCGAGGACCTCGCCGCCGCCCGCGCCTTCTACGAGGCGCTCGGCTGGCAGGGCACCGAAGTCGAGGAGACCGTCTTCTTCCAGGCTGGCGGCCTCGGCCTCGTCCTCTGGGGCCGCGGGAAGCTGGCCGCCGACGGCGGGCTCGAGGATGCCCACGCCGACGGCTTCGGCGGCGTCGCCCTCGCCCAGAACGTGCGCTCTCGGGAGGAGGTCGAGGAGATCGTCGCTGCCGCCGAGGCGGCCGGGGCAACGATCACCAAGCGTCCCGCCCAGACCTTCTACGGGGGCTACGCCGCCTACTTCACCGACCCCGACGGCCACGCCTGGGAGGTCGCCCACAACCCCGGTTTCACCCTCGCCGAGGACGGCTCGCTGCAGCTGCCGTTCTAGCCGGGGCCCAGCTTGCCGCTGAACCCCGGATGGACGCCCCGGCCGATCGACTGCACGTCGACGACCTTCCGCAGTAGCCCGATCAGCTGCTCCCGTTCGGGCTCGCTGAGGCCGCGGACCAGCTCGTCGGAGTGGCTGTGAGCGACCTCCCTCCCCCGCGCCAGCGCCTCACGCCCGGCCTCGGTCAGGAAGAGGGCGCGGACGCGGCGGTCCTTGGGTTTGGCGCGGC
>DASXFL010000020.1:0-3586 GCA_036489595.1 Solirubrobacterales bacterium | reverse complement strand
CCTCCCGCCTCTTTAGGCGCGGCCGATACGCCCACCAATCTGGCGAGCTTTGCGGCACGGCTTCTGCATCCGTTCATCCACGTCTGGCCGGCCGTAGCCCTCCTTGGAGACAGTCCACTCGGCCGCCTCGTCGCAGACTGGCCGCGATCGCTGCTTGCGATGTTCGAAGGCGCCAGCCCGGAATCGCTCGGGAGCGAAGGCAGCGCCCTTGCCGGCTCCACGGCCACCCAGGCCAGTTCTTCCTCGAGTCAGCCCCCGTGGTCCTGGCTCACCTCTGACTCCATCCCGCCGCTTAACTGGATCGGAAGCGACGGAGCGCTCTCGCTGTTCGTCTTCCTTCTGATCCTCGCCGCAGCCACCGCCGCCATCGTGGTGGCGATACGGCGCGAGCTCGGGGCGCCTTGGCTCCCACGCCGGCGCAATCAGGGCCATTGAGCGACGTGCATGCTCGAGGAGCGGATTCCGGTGGCCACGGCCGCTCCTGCGGCTCGTCGAGAATCAGATGCCCATTCGACTCCTGCCCGAGGTTCGGCAATCTTGGGGACGATCGACGAGTCTTCGGTACTCGCCGGCCTTTCTGCGACGTCCGAACCGATCCGGTCGTGAAGAACCCCATTTCGTCTTGATGCAGGCCCGTTCGGCCCCTTACCGATCTCCTCCCATCCGGATCGCAAGTACTGCTCGGTGTCGGTCGATCTCCGCCTGCGCCGCGTCGACCTCGCACTTAGTGACCGGTCTCCGGTAAGTCCTCGCGGTCCGCGCCCATCACTTCCTTGATCAACTCTCGCAACCGTGCAACGTGGCCGGAGATCCTCGCGGTGATCGAGTTCGGGAGTTGCCGAATTGGCACGCGCTTGGGTCGAACAGGTCGTCGGTCTCTCCGGCGAGGTCTTTCCCGCTCAGATATATCGACGTTTCCGCGAACGACCGAACACCGCGCGAAACGGCGTTGAGGGCTGTCTGGAACGATCGAACTTGGGTAGCTATGCCGCGGAACGCGCTCATACCCCGCTGTCCCAGGCGGTCCCGTTCGCGAGGCGGGGTCGCTAAGGGCGGCGCCGCACCCGAGCAATATGGAGGTCCTCGATGAAGCGCCCCCGACTCACCTACGCGAACGTTGTCGCTACGCTCGCTCTCTTCTTGGCGGTAGGCGGCAGCGCCGCCTTTGCCGCGAGCAAGATCCAGTCGTCTGACATCGCCGCCGGCGCGGTGAAGACCTCTGGCCTGCACAAGCGCGCGGTGACGAGCGGCAAGCTTGCCACCGGAGCCGTGCGAAGCAATCAGATCGCCGATGGCGCGGTGAGCGCTCCGCAGATAGCGACCGGAGCGGTGAGCGGCAAACAGGTCGCGGCGGGCTCGTTGAGCTCAACCCAGATCGCGCCGGCTTCGATCCAGCCCTCGAGCCTGGAAGTGCCGCTCGAATTCGCCGCCAAGCCAACCGGTGGCGCAATCGCGATCCCGAGCAATGGCGGCGAAGAAGTCAACTACCCACTCAGCAACGTCGCGTGGACCCAGCGCCCGGGCCAAGTCGTCGTCATCTTCGGCGGCGGCACCACTTCCCTTGCCTACGACGGCTCGGGCTCGGGCTCCTGCCAGGTAGGCATCGGCGTGTTCATCAACGGCAAACAGGTGGGCGGCGGTGGATTCTCGACTGCCTCTGAAACCCTGGAAACTGGGGAACAGAACTACGGTGCGGGCACCGAAATTGACCCGCTTCAGGCGACGACGAGAACGCTTGTGGTCAAAGTCCAGTCGAACGGAGACTGCACACCGGACTCGCGGATCGACTCGTCTCGCTTCCGGGTGATCGGCTTCGGCTAAACAGGCCGGTCCCGATTCGACGGCGCGGTGGCCTGCGGACTGCCGCGTCCGCCGACACTGATTGCGCGCCAAGCTAGGCCTTAAAGGCGGTGAGGAGTTGGTCGACTAGCGCCTTCAGGGACCGGCAATCGATGTCTGCGAACTCCGAATCGCCAAAGGTCTTGTCGACCGGGTCGATGGCCGCAATGACTGCATCGTCCGGGCGCTCGCTCTTTGACTCCGCGAGCAGGGCGTTGAAGACGTCACCGAGGCTGGCGGGCGCAGCATCGGACGCACCAAAGTCGTCCAGACTTTGGTGAAGCTGCTGGAGTTGATCCGTCGGGTCGCTCACGCCGCCCGGTCCGGCGCCCGACCCGCCTCGACATCTTCACTCGGCGGCGGAGCCGGTGACCTTGCTCCGTGATCCTCGGGCCGCGGCTCATCCTTGCCCTCGAGCGAGTCTCTGAACCCTCGCATCCCGGTGCCGAGCGAACGGCCAAGCTCCGGAAGCCGTTTCGGGCCGAAAACGACGAGCGCGATCACGATCACGACGAGCCAGTGCATCGGGCTCTCGAGCCCAGAGATCACGGTGGGACCTTAGCGCCGAATTCTTAAGGCCCGCTTGACGTTGACGTGAACATACGTTCGAGTGGAGACTCGCTCGAACGAAATCGTCGAACGCCCCCGGTTCGAGCGAGACCAGCTGGGCCGCATTCTGCCTGGACTGCGGCTGGATGGGCGAGGACGATCTTCGGCGGCATGTGATCGAACGGCGAGCTGAGGAGCACCGGGCCGGGGAGCTCAGCCCCTGGACCGATCCTCGGTCTGCGCGTTCGCTTTCGCACCGCTAGCCAGAGTGCGGAGGCCACCAAGGCTGGAAGCATCGACGCCGAGAGCGGCCAGTATCGCCGCGCCCCCGATTGCCAGCATCACGGCTACTGCGAGTCGCCATTCGTCGCCGATGACGAACTCCCAGAACAACTCGGGAGCCCTTCGGACCCGGCTCATGCGGCACTCGGCCTCGGGTCGGGCGTCCGCTTGTAAGGCGGGATCTCCACGATGGCACCTTTCCCGATGCGTTTCGCAGAGGTCATCGGCGGAGGATCTCGATCGTGCTCTCGCGGCCTTCGCCAGCGTTGCCTAAGGCGATCAGCTCGAAACCGGCGCGCGATTGGCCTCGCTCACCGGCTGGGAAATACCGGTGCGCCACGCGGGGGTCGTGGCCGAGCACGAGGCGGTGCGCAGCGGTGCGGGGCTACCCGCGCCGAAGTGGAGCACAAGGCTGTTTCGCCACTCGGATTCACCGAGTGGCGGAGAGCCAGTCGATCCCCGCATATTGCGGGCAATCTGCGGCGTCGGATACCGCCTATGTCCGGCATCCGCCTAAGAAATGCCTGCTAATTGGTATATCCGGGTGGACCCGCGTCAATCAGCGGTCGTGAATGGTAAGGAAGGGGTCACGAGTTCGAGTCTCGTTCCGGGCTTGGGAAACCGCTGGAAATCGGCCCTTTTCGGGCCGATTTTGTGTTCGGAGGATGTGCGGCGATTACGAAATAACGCCACTACTGGCGTTATCGGCGGCGGTTGCGGCGGTTGGTCGTGGCCGATGCTCCCTGCCACCATGGCTGGGCAATGAATTCGCGTCTCCCGAAGAGGCAGCCGGGCGAGCCTTCCGGCGGCAGCAAACTCAAATCCGGCCTGCCGGGCAATTTCGAGGAGCAGCGACGCAATCTTCGTGCTGCGATGAAGAAACAGACCCTGCGTCGCCTGGGCAAGTAGCCTCCGT
>DASXFL010000149.1:0-12069 GCA_036489595.1 Solirubrobacterales bacterium | reverse complement strand
GTCCTCGGCGGCGCCTTCGCCGGCCTCGCCGGCGCGATCGTGGTGATCGGCATCGACCACCTCCTCGCCCAGGGGTTCTCGCCCGGCTACGGCTTCATCGGCATCGCGGTCGCGATGCTGGCCCGCCTGCGGCCGCTGCTGATCGTCCCGGTCGCCGCCGGCTTCGCCGCGCTGACCGTCGGCGGCAGCTTCCTCGGGGCGACCGTCGGCGTCTCCTCCTCGGTGGCTTTGGTGACCCAGGCGGTACTGGTGCTGATGGTCCTCGCCCTCTGGGTGCTGCCGCCGGAGCGCGGCCGCGGAGGGCTGGCGTAGCGATGAACGACGTCACGATCCTGCTCGGCAGCGCCTTCCTGCTGATGACCCCGATCCTCCTTGCCTCCCTCGGCGAGATCGTGATCGAGCGCTCGGGCACGCTCAACATCGCGATCGAGGGCGTGATGCTGAGTGGCTGCTTCGCCGCCGCGGGGATGCTGCAGCTAAAGAGCAGCCTGCTGGTCGCGGCCGCCGTCTCGATTCCCTTCGGCGGCCTCCTCGGCCTGGTCCTGGCCTGGCTCTTCGTCGGGCGCCGGATCAACCAGATCGTCGGTGGCGTGATGTTCAACCTGCTGGCGCTGGGGCTGACGACGCTGCTGTTCAGCAGCTTCTTCAAGTCCGACTCGCTCGGCGCGGTCGAAAGCCGGGTCTCGATCCCGCTGCTGTCACAGATCCCGGTCATCGGCAAGGCGCTGTTCGACCAGCCGCTGCTCTGCTACATCGCGATCGCCCTGGTCCCGCTCGCCTTCTGGCTCCTCTTCGCCAGCTGGTTCGGCCTCCACTGCCGGGCCGCCGGCGAGCGGCCCGAGGCGGTCGACACGGTCGGGGTCAGTGTCGAGGGAGTGCGGACCTCGGCGCTGGTGATCGGCTGCGCGATGATCAGCCTCGGCGGCGCCAGCATCGTCGTCCTGCAGGCGGGCGCCTTCACTCCCGGGATGACCGAGGGGATCGGGTTCATCGCCCTGGCGATCGCGATGGTCGCGCGTTGGAACCCGCTGCTGGCGGTGCCGTCCGCCGCCCTCTTCGGGCTCGCCCAGAGCTTCTCGTTCCAGGCCCAGACCCTGGGGATCGACGCGGTCCCCTCACAGGTCTGGGCCGCACTGCCGTACGTGGTGACCATTGCGGCCGTCGCCATCGGCCACGCCGCTCGCTATCCAGACGCAATCGCCGTGCCATTCACCCGGCGGGAATCAGCCTGACGGCCGACGTCCCGCCGAGGTGGCCCGGAGTGGGTTAACAAGGAGGAGTCGCATGAAGATGAAGGCAACGTTCGTCGCCGCGGCGATGCTGAGCGCGCTCGCGCTCGCAGCGTGCGGTGGCGGCTCGAGCTCGAGCTCCAGCTCTGGCTCGGAATCGAGCTCCAGCGCGAGCTCGGGCTCGAGCACCGGGTCCGGAGGCGGGGAAGAAAGCGGCGGCGGCGGCGCCAAGGTGACGATGATCAACAGCGGCAGTCGCTCCGACTCCTCCTGGACCCAGAGCTGGTTCCAGGGGTCCGAGGAATCCCAACAGGAACAGCCTGAATCCGAAGTCACCTACGTCGACCAGCTGGAATCCGGGGAAGCACTCGAACAGGCGGTCGGCGCGGCGCTGACCCAGGGGGCCAACGCGGTGATGATCGCCACCAGCCAGATCCCGCAGGCGCTCGAAAAATACGGCGAGCAGTTCCCGGAAGCCTGGATCTGCGACGTCGAATCCGAACGCGAACGCTATTTGGAAAACGTCTGCACGATCGAACCCGAATTCGTCGACGGCGCCTTCCTGGCCGGTGTCGCCGCGGCGCTGGCGACGAAGACGAACCACCTCGGCGCGGTCGGCGCCTTCGAAACCCCGACCCTGACCGACCAGATCGAGGCCTTCATCCTCGGTGCCCGCTACATCAACCCCGAAATCAAGATCGATCAGGTCTACACCGGTTCGCTGGTCGACTCGGCGAAGGCGCGGGCAGCTGCCGCGGCGCAGTACGGGGCCGGCGCGGACATCGTCTTCTCCGCCGTCGACGACGCGATCCGTGGCATCTACTCGGCGGCGCGGGAACAGCACGGGCTGGTGATCGCCCAGTACACCGATCAGTACGAAGATGCCCCCGACGTGGTCCTCACCTCGGTGCTCTACCACCTCAACCTGATCTCGAAAATCATGATCAACCACGCGATCAAGGGCGACCTCGAAGCGCGCCCGTACGTGTTCTCGCTGAACAACGGCCCCTACGGCGAACTGGCGCCGTTCCGTGGCAAGACCGGCGAAGCGGTCGACGCCGCCGATCGCAAGAAGATCGAAGGCATCACCAAGGAAATCGAGTCGGGGGCGATCAAGGTCCCCGGGGTCAAGGTCCTCGGCAAGGTCGGCGCCGGCGAAGAAGTCGACCCGAGCTCGGTCGGCGGGTCCGCGGGCTAGTGCAAGCAGCGGCCGGCGCGGCCCGCCCCCTTCCGGGGGCGGGCCGCGACCCGATCGAGGCGGAGGCGGCGGGCCGCGAGCGGGCGGCGGCGGTGGCGATGGGCGAGAGCCCGGCCACCGTCCTGCTCGAGGGCGGCCGAGTCGTCGACGTCTACAGCGGCCGGATCATCCGCGCCGACGTCGCCCTCGCCGGCGACCGGATCGCCTTCGTCGGCGACGCCAGCCACGCGGTCGCTGCGGAGACCGAGCGGGTCGACTGCCGGGGGCACTTCGTCCTACCAGGCTTCGTCGAGCCCCACCTCCATGTCGGCGGCTCGCAGCTGACGATCGAGCGCCTGGCCGAGGTCCTGGTCACGCACGGGACGGTGGCGCTCAGCACCTGCTTCTACGAGGCCGCGATCGTCGTCGGCCTCGACGCGGTCGAGAGTCTGATCGAGCGCGCCGAGGGAACCGGGCTCGACGTCCTCTTCTCGCCGTTCCTGGTGGCGATGGGCCAGGGGGCGCGCGGCGGCCGGGCGGCGGCGGCGGACCTCCTCGGCCTCGTCCGCCATCCGCGCACGGTCGAGATCCGCGAGTGGAGCCACAACATCGCGGCGATCCCCGGCATGCGCGAGCTCTGGGTCGAGGCGCTGCGCCGCAACCTGCAGATCGGCGGCCACCTCGAGGGGCTCGACCGGCGCGGGATCGACGCCTCCGTCGCGATCGCCTGCTGCTCTGACCACGAGGTCGTCTCCGCGGCTGAGGCGATCGAGAAGGTGCGCGCCGGCGTCAGCGTCCAGATCCGCGACGGCTCGGGCGCCCGCGACCTGCGGAACGTCTTGCCGGCGATCACCGAGCACGGTCTCGATCCCGCCTGCTTCGCCTTCTCGACCGACGGGCAGGAGCTCGACACCCTCGCCGCCGACGGCCATCTCGACGCCCGGATCCGGCTCGCGGTGAAGGAGGGCCTCGCCCCGGTCGACGCGGTGCGGATGGCGACGCTCGGCGCCGCCCGCGGCCTCGGCGTCGAGCGTAACTACGGGGCGGTGGCGCCGGGGCGGGTTGCCTCGCTGGTCGTCGTCGACGACCTCGCCGGCTTCGGCATCGATCTCGTCTTCTCGCGCGGGCTGCTGGCGGCGCGGCGCGGCGAGTACCTGCTCGAGCCTGAGCGCGACGATTATCCCGAGGCCTGGCGCGACACCGTCCACGTCCGCGCCCCGCTCGGTGCGGCCGACTTCGCGCTCGCGGCCGAGAGTGGGCGGATGCGGGTGATCGGCGTCACCCCGGGCTCGTTGCTGACCGCCGAGCTGGTCGAGAGCGTGACGGTCGAAGGCGGCCGAATCGCCGCCGGCCCGGGGCTGGCGAAGATCGCGCTGATCGACCGCCACCAGGCCTCGGGGCGGATCGCGGTGGCCCCGATTCGCGGCCTCGACCTCAGCGGCGGCGCGGTCGCCTCGACCTACGAGCCGGGGACGGCGAACCTGATGGTGGTCGGTGACGACGAGGAGGCGATGGCGCTGGTGGCGAACCGGGTGATCGAGCTGGGCGGAGGGATCGCCACCGCGAGCAACGGGAAGATCCGTGCCGAGGTCGCGCTGCCTGTCTTCGGGATCCTCTCCGACCGGCCCTCGGCGGAGGTCGTCGTGGCGATCGAGGCGATCGCCCGCTCGCTGCGCCGGGACCTCGGCTGCCCGCACCCCGGGATCCTCACCAACGCCGGCTTCGCCTGTCTGGCGTCGGCGATTCCGGCGCTGAAGCTGAGCGACCGTGGCCTCGTCCGGGTCGAGCGCGAAGCGTCGCCGCAGCCGGTCCCGCTTGCGGTCGGCGGTGCCGAGGGGGCGGGGGGCTGAGTGGCGGCGGCGATCGACACCCACGTCCACGTCATCGTTCCCGAGCTGCTGCGCTCGACCGCCGCCGGCGAGGATTGGCGGCCGCGGGTCTGGCGCGAGGACGGCGCCCAGGTGGTGGAGCTCGGCGGCAAAGAGATCCGCTCGGCGGTCGGCGAGCTCGTCGCGGTCGATGAGATCCTCGCCGACCGCCGCCGCATCGGGATCGATGGCGTCGTCCTCAGCCCCTGGGTGCCGCTGCTCTATCCGGACGCCGAGGCCGCCGCCTGCCTCGAGCGCTGCCGCCTCCAGAACGAGGGGCTCGAGCACATCGTCGGGGCCAACCCCGGACGGGTCGCCGCGCTCGGCGCGGTGCCGATGCAGAAGCCCGAGCTGGCGGCGGCGGAGCTCGCCGCGCTGCGCCGCCGCGGCGTCCTCGCCGGGGTCGAGGTCGCCGCCAGCGTCGGCGGCGCCTTCCTCGGTGAGGAGAGCTTCGAGGAGTTCTGGGCGGTCGCCGAGGAGAGCGCCGCGATCGTCTTCGTCCACCCGACCACCCGCGGCTTCGAGGCGCCAGTCTTCCAGCGCCATTACCTCTGGAACACCGTCGGCAACCCGCTGGAGACGACGATTGCCGCCGCCCAGATGGTGATGGCGGGGGTGCTCGAGCGCCACCCCGACCTGGTCGTCGTCCTCGCCCACGGCGGCGGCGCGCTGCTCTCCGTTGCCGGCCGCCTGAGCCACTCGCACGGATTCCAGCCGGCGGCGCGAGCTGACCTCGGCGAGTCGCCGCTCGACTCGATCCGCCGCTTCCACTTCGACACCGTCACCCACAGCGAGCCGCTGCTGCGGGGGCTGATCGAGCAGGTCGGCATTGAGCGCGTGCTGCTCGGGTCGGACCACCCCTTTGACATGGCCGACCCCGACCCGGTCGGCTCCGTGGCGTCGCTCGGCCTCGACGAGGAGGCCGAGGCGGCGATCCTCGGCGCCAACGCCAGGCGCCTGTTGCGGCGATCAGTTCCAGATCCAAGCCCATGAACCGGACCAAGGAGCGCAGATGAGCAAGACCGTCGTCGATGTCCCCGGCGTGGCCGACTCGACCCAGTACGGATTCGTCCAGTGCGTGACCGCCGGCGACCTCGTCTTCCCGGCCGGCCAGACCGGCATCAACGAGGACTTCGTCCCCGTCTCCGACGAGTTCGAGCCGCAGGCGCGACAGGCCTTCGAGAACGTCGAACGGGTGCTGGCCGCTGCCGGCTCGACCCTCGCCGACATCGTGATGATGACCGTCTACCTGACCGACATGAGCGATGCCGAGGAGCTCTGGCGGGTGCGGCGCGAGTTCCTCGGCGAGGACCTCTGCCCGAGCGCGCTGATCGGCGTCAAGGAGCTCTGGGCCCCCAACGTCCGGGTCGAGCTGCACGTGATCGCGGTTCGCTCCTCGCCGGCGCCGGCGGCCTAGCGCCTGGACTGGCTCTTGAGTTGACCGCGACCCTCTGGGCCGCCCTCTCGGGGGTCGGGTTCGGCCTCTTCCAGACCCTCAATGGGAGGGCGGTGCGGGAGCTCGACAGCCCCTACGTCTCGACCTTCCTACAGCTGCTGATCGCCTCGGTGATCTTGGGCGGCGCCGCCCTCGTGACCGAAGACCCGGCCGAGCTCCTGCACCTGCGGGTCTCGACCCTGGCCATCCTCGCCCTCGCCGGACTCGTCCACTTCCTCGGCGGCTGGACGATGCTGAACCTCAGCCACGGCCGGATCGGCGCCGCCCGCACCAGCCCGCTGCTGGCGATGACGCCCCTTTTCGGGCTCTTCTTCGCGGCGATCATCACCGGCGTGGTGCCGGGTTGGCCGGCGCTGCTCGGGATCGCGCTGACCGTCGCCGGCGCCTATGCCGTCGCCGAGCCGCGGATCACCGGGGCGGGGACGGCGCCGCGCGATTCGGTCTTCGGCATCGGCACCGCGATCGCCTGGGCGCTCGGCGCGGTGCTCACCGCGGAAGGGCTGAAGCGGTTCGACTCGGCGCTGCTCGGGGTCACGGTCGGGGTGGTGACGGCGACGCTCGCCTACGGGCTGGTGCTGCTGGCGATCCGCGCTCCGCTGCGCGAGGTCACCGCCGACCGCCCGGCGCTGGCTCTGAAGCTGTCGGCCGGGGTACTCGTCGCGCTCGCCACCTGGGCGCGTTGGATCGCGCTCGAGGACATCGCGATCGCGGTCGTCCTCGCCCTGCAGCTAATCTCGGTGCCGGTGGTGCTGATTCTCGCCTCGGTCACCGCGGGCGCCTGGGCCGAGGCGGTGAGCGCCCGGGTCTGGACCGGAGCCGGGCTGGTGATCGGCGGCGGCCTGGTGCTGCTGCTCGGAACCTAGCGGCCGGAGGGCCGCAGGCCGCGGGGGAAGTCGTGCAGCGACTCGGCCCCGTCCTCGGTGACCAGCAGCAGCTCGCCGGTCTGAACCCCGGCAGTCTCCTCGCGGGTGACGACGTTGGGCTGGACCACGACCATCATCCCGGCCTCGAAGGTGAAGTCCGGCACCGGCGTCAACTGCCGGCTGAGGGAGCCGAGGATCGGCGCCAGGTAGCCACCGACGAAGCCGTGCACGAGGTCGTCCCGGATCGTGAAGCCGGCCGCCTCGATCGGGGCCGAGGCGGCGACCAACTCGGCGGCGGTGGCGCCGGGGCGCAGGGCGGCGACGACCGCGTCGAAGGCGGCGTCGGCGACGCTCTGCAGCTCGGCGTAGAGCGGGGTCGGCTCGGCGGCAACGGTGAAGCTGCGCAGCAGCTGGCCCGGGTAGCCCCACCAGGAGGCGCTGACCTCGCAGCTGAGCGCGTCGCCGGCGGCGAGCGGGCGCAGGGAGGGCCACTGGGCGGGGACGCAGAGCTCGCCGCCGGCCATCGGGGTGGCGCTGAAGTAGTGGATGTGGGTGCTGCCGCCACGGGCGACGTAGGCGCGCTCGACCGCGTCGGCGAGCTCGTTCAGGTCGACCCCGGGGAGCGCCTGGTCCCGCATCGCGGCGACCGCGGCGTCCGTCAGCTCGGCGCCCCGGCGAGCCCACTCGACTTCCTCGGCCGACTTCACCAGCCGCAGCCGGGCGTAATCGGCGCCGAGGTCGGCAACCTCGCCGACTGCCTCGTGCAGCTGGGCGTAACCGCGGTGGCCGAGCGGGCCCAGCAGGGCGACCTTGCGGCCCCCGACTCTGCGTCGCCGCAGCTCGGCGATCACGGTCCCGATCGTGCTCGGGCCGGCCCAGCGGACCTCGGCCTCGGTTGCCAGCACGGTCGCGTTGGGGACGTGGTTATAGAACTCGACCAGCAGCAGGTCGCGCTCCCCGGGAGTGTGGACCAGCGCCGCCTCGCGGGTCACCGGCCAGCCGCAGAGCCAGGCGATGGCCTCGCCGACTCGGTTCGCCCCGTAGAAGACCGCGTGCTCGGCCCCGTGCGCGGCCAGCAGCTCGTCGACGGCGGCACGGCGCCGCTCCATCTCGGCCGGGCTGAAGCGCGGGTAGTCGGCGTCGCGGGCGCTCGCCGCGGCGCCGTTGCTCACGCTGTGGCCCCGGCGTCTGCCCGGGGGATCGCTTCGCGGCGCTCGTGGTCGAGCTCGACGTTGAGGTTCGACTGCGGCTCTCGCGCCGCCGAGAGCTCGCCGCCGACGGTGAAGGGGCGGGAGCCGGCGATCACCAGGTCCTCGGCCGGGAAGCGGGTGATCACCTCGCAGCCGTCGGCGGTGACGACCAGCTGCTCCTCGATCCGCGCCGCCGACCAACCGTCGCTCGCCGGCCAGAAGGTCTCGAGCGCGAACACCATCCCCTCGCGGATCTCCTCCGGATGGTCGAGCGAGACCAGGCGGCTGAAGATCGGCTTCTCCCAGATCGAGAGCCCGACGCCGTGCCCGAACTGCAGGGCGAAGGCGTCTTCCTCGTTGGCGAAGCCAAACTCCTGGGAACGCGGCCAGACCTCGACCACCTCGGCGGTGGTGACGCCGGGGCGGATCAGCTCGTTCGCCGCGTCGAGGTAGTAGCGGCAGCGCCGGTAGGCGTCGAGGAGGGCTCGCGAGGCGCTGCCGACCGCGAAGGTGCGGTAGTAGCAGGTGCGGTAGCCCATGAAGCTGTGGAGGATGTCGAAGTAGGCAGGGTCGCCGGGGCGGAGGATGCGGTCGGTGTAGACGTGGGGGTGGGGGCTGCAGCGCTCGCCGGAGATCGCGTTGACTCCCTCGACGTGCTCGGAGCCGAGGTCGTAGAGGACCTTGTTGACGAGCGCCACGCACTCGTTCTCGCGGATCCCGGGGCGCAATGCCCGGTGCAGCTCTTCGTAAGCGGCGTCGACCATCGCACAGGCGGTGCCGAGCAGGACCACCTCGTCGGGGCCCTTGATCAGCCGCGCCTCCTGCAGCAGTTGCTGGCCGTCGACCAGCTCGATCCCCGCCTCCTGCAGGGCGAAGAAGACGGCCGGCTCGACCGCGTCGATCCCGACCGGCTCGTCGAGCAGGTCGCGCTCGGCCAGCTCGGCGCGGATCTTCTCGGCGACGTTCTCAGCCCGCCCGCTCTGCGGCGACATCGCTCCGCGCATGGTCGAGATCCCGGCCCGCGAGCGGCCTTCGCCGAGCCACGGGTTGTAGAGCTGGTGGTGGCGGGCGGCGGAGCCGAAGTCCCACATGATCGGCGGCTCGGAGCGGGGGAGGAGGCAGAAGCGGTTGAGCTTGTCCTGGGCCCAGGTGCCGATGTGGGTGGCGGTCACATAGCGGATGTTCGCCATGTCGAAGCAGAGCAGGGCGCCCATCTCGGAGCGCTCGAGCAGCTTCGAGATCCGCTGCTCGCGGTACTCGCGGAGGCGATCGAAGCGGACCCGCTCCTCCCAGTCGACACCCATCGTGCCGTAGGTCGGCTGGCTCATCGCTCGGCTTTCCCGCCGACGACCGCGCCGTCGGAGCTGGGGGCATCGGAGAGGCCGTCGCCGACGATCACGTCTTCGCTCTCGAGCTCGAGCCCGGCAGCCTTCGCCTCGACCTCGAGCAGGGCGCTGAAGTCGACTTCGCGGTAGCCGCTTGCGATCATCCCGCTGACCACCTCGGCGGTCGCCGCAGTGACCGGCATCGGCACCTCCGATTCGCGCGCCGCCTCGAGGCCGAGGTCGAGGTCCTTCAGCAGGAGCGGCGGCGTGAAGGTCGGTTTGAAGTCGAGGTTGACGAAGCTCGGCGTCTTATAGCGGGTGAAGACCGAGCCCATCACGCTCTGGTTGAGGAATTCGAGCAGGGCGGAGCGGGGGACGCCGCCCTTCTCGGCCAGCACCGTGATCTCGGCCATGCACTGCGAGACGACCCCGAGCATCACGTTGTGGCAGATCTTCACCAGGCGCGCGAGGTCGCCCTCGCCGACGTAGGTGACGCCGGCGGCCATCGCTTCGAGGAAGGGGAGCGACTGCTCGAAGGCGTCGCCCGGGCCGGAGACGACGATCGTCAGCTTGCCGGCTTTGACCACCTTCGGGTTGCCGCTGACCGGTGCCGCCAGGATCGCGGCCCCGTACTCGGCCGCCTTGGCACGGACGTCCGCGGCGACTGCGGCGGAGATCGTGGTCGAGTCGACGATGATGCCGGGCGCGACGCCCCGGCGGGAGAGCAGCCCGTTCTCGCCGAGCACCACCGCCTCGAAGTCGGCTGAGTCGGCGACCATCGTAAAGACGATGTCGCGGTCGCCGAGCTCGGCCGGCGAGTCGGCGATCGTCGCCCCCAGCTCGACCAACGGCTCGGCCTTGCTGCGGGTGCGGTTGTAGACGCTGACGTCGCAACCCGCCTCGAGCAGACGCTTGGCCAGCAGGAAGCCCATGCGGCCCGTCCCGACCCAACCAAGGCGCTGGTTCTTCAAAGCGACATTCGACATCAAAGATCCCTCCGCTAGTTGTGCAAACGATTGCACTGGCTACAGTAGCGACCTCGCCGTCTCGCGTCAACAGCATCGCAATCGTTTGTATCCCGTTCCCGTGGCGCGAGAATCGCGCGCTTTGCCGAGAGGCGCAATTGCGCCAGGGCGGCCGGCTAATCCTCCTAGGGCCGCGGTGAGGCAGTGGAGCCGCGGACGACCAGGGTCGGCTCCAGGAGCTCGTGTCGCGCGGGGGCGCCGGGGTCGCGAATCTGCTCGAGGAGCAGCTCGGCGGCGCGGACGCCCATCTCACTGTGGGGGATGCGGATCGTCGTCAGCGGCGGATCGAAGCGGTCGGCGAAGCGCATGTCGTTGAAGCCGACGACCGAGATGTCGCCGGGGCAGTCGATCCCCTCGGCCTCGAAGACGTCGAAGCAGCCGAGGGCGACGAGGTCGTTGGCGGCGACGATCGCGGTGAACTCGACGCCGCTGGCGAGCTGCTCGCGGCAGTGGCGCTCGCCCTCGGCCTCGGTCATCGCGCCGCCGCTGACGATCAGAGCGGGGTCGGGGTCGAGGCCGAGCCGGCGCATCGTCTCTTCGAAGCTCTGCGAGCGCAGGGCGCCGGTCGAGGTCGCGGACGGTCCGGCCAGATGGGCGATCCGGGTGTGGCCGAGGCCGGCGAGGTGCTCGACCGCGAGCCGCACCCCGGCGCGGTCGTCCGGCGCCACCGAGCGCAGGCTGCTGCCCAGCACCTGGCGGTTAATCAGCACCACCGGGATGCCGAGCTCGGCGAGGTTGGCGAAGGCGGCGGAATCGGCCTGGGCGGTGGCGGTGAGAAGGCCGTCGACGCGGCGGGCGGCGAGCGCCTCGATGCTGCTCTTCTCGCGCTCGCCGTCGTTGTCGGTGTTGGCGATCAGCGGCGTGTAGCCGTCGCGCTCGAGCCGGTCCTGGATGCCGCGCACGATCGGCGGGAAGAGCGGATTGGTGAGGTCGGGGATGAGGACGCCGACGGTGTGCGAGCGGCTCGTCTTCAGCCCCCGCGCGATCGGGTTCGGGGTGTAGCCGATCTGCTTCGCCGCCGCCAGCACCCGTTTCGCGGTGGCTTCGCTGACCAGGCCGCGGGTCTCCTCGTTGATCGCTCGGGAGGCGGTGCCGGGATGGACGCCGGCCAGCTGCGCGACCTCGCGCAGGGTCGCGGATCCGCGCTTGGCGCCCTCCTTGGCGTCGCTTCCACCGTTGCTGTCAGCCGCTTGCAAGGTGCCCCTCCCGATTTGGCGCTCCGGCTCCGGGGAGAGCCGTCTGCAACCGTTTGCGCGAGCAGTCTATCCGGCTAGGCGGAGAGGTTGCTCCAGTATCTGCCGCACCGTCGCCAGGAATTCCGCGCCCTCGGCGCCATAGAGGACACGGTGGTCGCAGGAGAGCGTCACCCGCATCAGCGCCGCCTTCGCCAGCTCGCCCTCGCGCACCACCGGCCGCTCGGCGACGGCGCCGACGCCGAGGATCGCCGCCTGCGGCGGGTTGACGATCGGGGCGAAGTTGGCGATCCCGAGCATCCCCAGATTGGAGACGGTGAAGGTGCCGCCGCCCAGCTCGGGGGCGGTGATGCTGCCGTCGCGAGCCCGCGCCGAGAGTGCCCTCGTCTCGACCGCGATCTCGCTCACGCCCTTGCGGTCCGCGTCGAAGATGGTCGGCACCAACAGCGCGCCGGGGGCGGCGACGGCGACGCCGACGTTGATCCGCGAGTGCAGCTCGAAGCTCCCCTCGCGGTAGGAGGCGTTGGCTTTCGGGTGCTGGCGGAGGGCGAGCGCGGAGGCGCGGATCACCATGTCGTTCAGCGAGGGCACGGTCTCCTCCGGGCCGGCGCTGGCCTTCAGCTCCGCGCGGGCGGCGAGGGCGGCGGTCATCTCGACCTCGGCTTCGAGGTAGAAGTGGGGGACGGTCGCCTTCGACTCCGCCATCCGTCGCGCGACGGTGCGTTGCAGGCGGGTCGCCTCGA
>DASXFL010000146.1:0-3546 GCA_036489595.1 Solirubrobacterales bacterium | reverse complement strand
CGTCTGGACGATCTGCCCGAACCGCACCGGCTGCCCCGGCCAGTCCTTCCAGCACGTAAAGCACTTCGTCTCCAAGGGGGCGATGGACATCGACGGGCTCGGCGAAAAGCAGGCCTATGTCTTCCTCGAGCGAGGCGTGATCTCGGACGTCGCCGACATCTACGACCTCAGCGAGGAGCGCCTGGTCGAGCTCGACCGCTTCGGCGAGACCTCGGCGCGGAATCTGGTCGCGGCGATCGACGGCTCGCGCCGGCGCCCTTTCAAACGAGTCCTCTACGCGCTCGGCCTTCCCGGCGTCGGCTACGTCACCGCCGAGGCGCTCGCCGACCACTTCGGCTCGATCGACGCTCTCCACGAGGCCGACCCCGAGCAGATCGAGGAGGTCGAGGGGGTGGGGCCGATCATGGCCGAGCAGATCGCCGAGAACCTCGCCGACGACCCGACCTGGGAGCTGGTCGAGAAGCTGCGCTCGAAGGGCGTGCGGCTCGAAGCCAACGCCTCCGAACGCCGCGCCACCGGCGGCCCGCTGGAAGGCAAGACCGTGGTCCTCACCGGGACCCTGCCGGAGCTGACGCGCGAGGAGGCGGCGGCACTGGTCAAGGGCGCCGGCGGCAAGGTGACCAATTCGGTCTCGAAGAAAACCGACTACCTGGTCGCCGGCGACAACCCCGGCTCGAAGTTGGCCAAAGCGGAGAAATTCGAGACCGAGATCCTCGACGAAGACGGCCTCAAGGCCCTCGTCGGCTAGCCGAGGTTGCCTTTCGACCCGCTATCCGGGTCGAAAGGCAACCTCAGTAGGCGGCGACGAGGCCGGCGATCCGGTCTTGGTCGATGTGGGCCTGGGTCGTGCTCGGGACCGAGCCCATCAGGATCGAGAAGATCATCACCCGCCCGCTTGGGTTGAAGCAGTAGCCGGAGAGGTTGCTGACGCCGGTCAGCGTCCCGGTCTTCAGGTGGCAGTTGCCGTAGGCGGGGGTGCCGCGCATGCGTTCGTCGACCGTCCCTTCCTTGCCGGCGACGGCGAGGTCTTCGAGGAACTGTTCGTAGACCGGCTGGGTCCGCATCCCCAGCAGCAGGTCGACCACCTGCTGGGGCGAGGCGGTATTGGTACGAGTGAGGCCGGAGCCGTCGACGGCGTGGACGCCGGAGCCGAGCGAGCGGGCGAAGGCGGAGACGACCGCGGCGCCGGCGGCGGTGGTCCCGGCGCCGCCGAAGCGCGCCCCGAGCAGCTTGATCAGCATCTCGGCGAAGAAGTTGTCGGAGTAGACGTCGGTGGTGTTGACGATCCGGGTCAGAGTCGGGGACTCGACGATCGCCACCCGCTTGGCGCTGGCCGGGGTGACGCCAAGGGCGATCTGGGTCGGCACGTTCACCCCCTCCGCCCGCAGGTTGCGGTCGAGCTTCGTCGCCGCCAGCTTGGCCGGGCTCGCCGAGAAGCCGCTGCTCGAGGTCTGGCCGGCGAAGCCGGAGTTGAAGGCGAGGCCGGAGAGCGGGCCGATGTAGGGGCTGGTCGCGTAGCCGGAGTCCTTCACGCCTTTCAGCGAGTCGAAGACCGAGGCGTCGGCGTAGAGGCGGCCGGTGACGGCGGTGATCCCGGCCGCCTTGATCTGTGGGGTGAGGGCGAAGATGTTGGTGCCGAGGCCGGCGAGGTAGCTGTCGTAGAAGCCGGGGGTGCCGAGCGTCGGGTCGCCGCCGCCCTGCAGGTAGAGGTTGCCGTCGAGGACGCCGCTGGAGTCGACGGTGCCGCTCGCGAAGACCTTGGTCGGGATCCGGGTTTCGGGACCGAGCTTGGCCAGCGCGGTCGAGGTCGTGAACAGCTTCATGTTCGAGGCCAGCGGTCGCGGGGTGCTGGCGGCGCTGGAGCAGACGACGTCGCCGCTTTCGGCGTCGACGACGAGGAGGCCGCCGCCGCCGCCGGTCCCCTGTGCGAGGTAGCGCTTCATCAGGGCGCAGGAGCTGGCCGCCTCGGCGGCGCCGGCCAGCAGCGCCAGCAGGATCAGCGCTGCGCAGGCGCTGGCCAGCGCGATCGAGCCTCGTCTCATCGTCCCTTCCAACACGCCAGCGCCGCAAGGTAGCGGCAGGCTCGGCTACCCAATTCCGAGGGCGTTCGCGGCCCCGACTGGCTGCGCAGCCGACTCCCCTGGGATAATCCGCAGCGGATGGGCAAGGTCGTCGACATCGAGTCGAAGCCGCGCCGCCGTGGCGGCGGCCGGAAGAAGCCGTCGAAGACCGCCCTGGTGCTGGGCGGGGGCGGCTTCACCGGCGGCGTCTACGAGATCGGCGCCCTGCGGGCGCTCGACCTGCTGGCGGTCAACAGCACCGTCAGCAACTTCGACGTCTACGTCGGCACCAGCGCCGGCTCCTTCGTCGCCTCGATGCTGGCCAACGGGGTCACCCCCGACGAAATGATGCAGGTGCTGAACCAGCGCATCCCCTCCGAGCTCGAGGACCTCGACCTCGACAAGGTCCTAAAGCCGAACTACTTAGGCTTCATCTCGAAGGCGGTGCAGCTGCCGCTGCGGACGCTGGAGCTGGTCCGCTCGCTGGCCCGCCTCGGCGAGCTCTCGGCGATCGACCTCGGGGTCGGCCTCGCCGAGGCGCTGCCCTCGGGCCTCTACTCGGGCGACGGCATCGACGACTACATCGCCGGTGTCTTCAAGGACAGCGGCCGCTCCAACGACTTCCGCCTGCTCGACACCGAGCTCTACCTGACCGCGACCGACCTCGACACCACCGAGCGGATCGTCTTTGGCGAGCCCGGCTGGCAGGACGTGCCGATCTCGAAGGCGGTCCAGTGCTCGACGACGCTGCCGATCGTCTACAAGCCGGTCGACCTCAAAGGACGGCAGCTGGTCGACGGCGGCATCCGCTCGACCACCAACGTCGACATCGCGGTCGAGAAGGGCGCCAAGTTCATCATCGTCGTCAACCCGCTCGTCCCCTACGTCAACGACTTCGAGCGGACGATCCCGACCGTCTTCGGCAACCGCGTCCGCCGCGTCTCCGACATGGGCCTGCCGGCGATCGCCAACCAGACCTTCCGCCTGATCGCCCACGCCCGCCTGCACCAGGCGGTGCAGCAGTGGGAAGAGCGCTACCCGGGGGTCGACATCATCCTGCTCGAGCCCGACCCGACCGACGAGCTGATGTTCGGGACGCCGGTCATGGACTACTCCCGCCGCCTCCAGATCGCCCGCCACGGCTTCGAATCGGTGACGGCGACGCTGGCCAAGGACTACGAGCGCTACGCGGAGATCGCCAAGAGGCATGGGCTGGAGATCTCGGAGCGGCGGGTGCGGCGGGTGGTCGAGCACGCGGCGGAGGAGGAGGCGGAGCAGACCTCGGCTTGGCGGCGGGTGCTCGAGCAGACGACTTCGGTGTTGTTGCGGCAGAGCGGCGAGGCGGGGTAGGTGGGGCGGCGCCAGGCGCCTGGCTAGGGATCAGGGTTTGGCGGGGCCGATCGCCGGCATCCCCTCTGAAAACGCTCCGCCTTCGGCTCCGCTTGAGTGTTTTCAGAGGGCATACCGACGCTCGCCCAACGAATCG
>DASXFL010000106.1:0-13726 GCA_036489595.1 Solirubrobacterales bacterium | reverse complement strand
CCCCGGCCGGCTCCGGAAGTCGATCGCGTCGTTGCTTTCCAGTGCCGGGCCGAAATCCACGGTCCGCAGATCGAGCCCGGCATAGAAGCTCGACGCGAGTGCGTGCTCACCGAGATCCGATCGCGAGCCGGAAAGAACGGTGACGTCGAACTCATTGCGCTCGAACTCTCGCGCAAGCGCCCGACAGACATGGGCGGAACCGCCGCGGGGATAGAAGTAGATGCCCATCAACAGTTTCTTCGAAGTCGATGGCATCTGCTTCGAGGCTATCGGCCCCTCCTAATCGCCTCGCGGAGTCAGCGGAGCACGAACTGCAGCGCGCTGGCGACCTCGCGCCCGCCGAAGAGCTCCGTCCCGTGCTCCTCCCGAGGCGTATTGACGAGGGCGCCGCCGAGTACCAGGGAGGCGGATCCTCCGCCGTCGAGGTTGATTGCCTCCCGGGCTCCGAACTCGACCATCGCCCTCGCGAGCTCGGCCATGGTGAGGCCCGCCTCGTCGTCGGCCCGTCCTTCGCAGGCCACCGCGATCAGATCGCTCTCGGAGAGCCCCAGGGCCGCCCGCGGATAGCGACCCGCGGTGATGTCGGAGTCGAACTGGCGGGCTCCGGCGGAGAATCCCTCGAGGTCTTCGCCGGGACGGATCAGCGGGCGTCCCGCCGCGACCAGCATCGGCCCCGCCTGGAGCACGTCGCCGGCGGGATCGGGCGCCAGATCCTGCCACGGCGCAAGCGCAACCCGTCCGCTCTCACTGTGGACGCAGGCGCGGCGCTCGTCCCAGGGGGGATCGAAGGGTTGGGTCGGGCGAGAGGTGCCGCCGATCCGCAGGTGCCCGAGCGGCGGTCCACCCGGCCGCAGGTAGAACCCGCCGACGATCGCGTGCTCGGCGCCGCTCTGCTCGCACCAGGAAAGGACCGTCGCACAGGGTTCGAGCGCGACCACCCTGAGATCGAAGTCCGAGCGCCTGAAGCGCCCTACCAGAACAGTGGTCGCGGCCCCGTCGGCGAGGCCCAGCCGGACGCTGTCGAGTTTCGGCTGCGGACGCGCCAGGATCGCGGAACGGCGGCTGGAGGATAGGGATGCGCACATGGCTACTCGGCTCGGTGCCGCGTATGCAAGCGCATTCTTGGGACGGAGATGTTGCGAGGTTGATGGACACCCCCTCGACCGCCGCTGTTCGAAGACCGCCAACGGATCTCCCACGGGCAGTGTGAGCCGGACCGGTTGCGGCAGTAGGCGAGGTCAGCGCCGAAGAGGGCTGCGAAGGCGCCGGCACCGCCTCTCATCGTCCCGCTCCGATCTGCTCGCGCCGAGCGGCCATCGCATCGTGTTCGAAGACAACGCGTTCGTAGTGCTCGGCCACTCGTGTGCCTCGGCCCACTTGCGCACGAGGCGGCGAACGTGATCGTCGGGGACGATCTCGCCGGCATCGAGGCCGGCGACGAGGCGACCGTAAGCCTCGGCGGTGGCAAGCCATCGCCGCGCGTGGGGGCGGTCCGGGTTCGTCTGTGCATCGTCGTTGGGGCCGGACCTAAGCCAGTCAGTTCCCGGCGCAGGTACTCGGTCTGCGCGGGAGTGATCGAGAGGGGAACGGCGCGGCTCGCGGCCCATGGGATCGGAATCAGCCATGAGGAGCCAGGTCTCCAAGGTGAGGTCGAAGCGAGGGCAGCGGCCCGAGCTACGCGAAGGAGGGTCGGGCGTCGCCGCCCGACCCTCCAATGTCTCGGTAGAAAGGCGCTCCCACTCGGGAGGGCCGCACTATTCGACGATTTCGGTCGCCGATACTGTTTCGACGATTGTTCCTGAAACCTGGGTCGTGTGTGCTTCGTTGAGGTACGTCTTCTCTGTAACGGTACCGCGGTAGTAGCCATTTTCGCCGCTCGTACCACAGGCGCCTTTTGAACTGGTGTATGCGATGCCCGTGTGGCCTTCGGCGTGGGTTTCAGTCCCGACTGTCGAGGTGACTAGGACATCCCTCAATCCTGAGGCTTCTTCTCTAGTGAAATCGAGGAAGTTATTGGCCGGAGACTGGGTCCCTATTTTCACCGTGCATTTAGAGGTGATCGCTTCGATCGTGATTACATTGCTGCCTTCGCAGAAGATCGTTACGGTTCCTACAGTTCTGGAGGTTGCTGTGAGTGTATAGAAGCACCCGGTAGTGGTTACGGTCGCGGTCTGACCAACGAACGTGCACCCCGAGTATTCTGGATGAATTTTCAGGATGTGGATCGCCCAGTCGTGGTTGGTGGTTCCTTTTGTGGTCACTGTTGTGCCACCTTCAGCGGCCGTGCTCTTGCCGCTGAAAACCGCTTTCGTGCACTTGACGTTTCCGCCGTTGACGGTGAGTATGTTTTCCGTTTTTTGTTCTCCGTTGAAGAAACATTCGGTGTCGATGTTGCAGGTGAAATCGAATTCGCCGGCCGCTGCCGAGGCGGCAGACGCGGTCAGAGCTCCGGTCACGGCTATCGCCGCGATCGCGAGGCCAAGTACGAGCGACTTCTTCATTGCTACTCCCGTCCTTTGAGTTCCCGGTTGGCGCAGACGTGCCTCCCGAGCTGATTGAGTAGCTATTCGCTGCGCTCCCATTGATCAAGTTGACTCGTCGCCTGGGGTGCGGCGCCCGAGTGACTTATCAGACTTCCCTGTAATTCCTTGTGAGCGGATATGCGCCCTGCGCGGATGCGCGCTCGCTCTCAATTGCAAGGGGCACCCTCCGAACGGAGCGCCGATCGTGACGGCACAGAGACCTCTCGTCGTGACCGGCACGCCGTTGCGCAGAGTTGTGCCGACGCCGACGTCCTCGACCGATTCCGCCGCCGGCGGTGCGAGCCGGGACGCCAACGGCTCAGCCGCCTCGCTCTGTCACGCTGCGCCCAGTTGCTGCTCGACGGGAGGCACCAGCGCGAGAGGCTCTGATGGTTAGTTTGTTCCTACCTGCGAGGACGACGAGGTCGTGGGCACCACTCCGCTAGACAGTGCAGTCTTTGCCGTCGATGCCCGCGAGCCCGTCTTCCCCACGCGAGAAGGAGAGCCAAGGTGCAAACGGTTTCAAAATGCACGGAAGCACGTCACCGTTGTCAGCAGCCCGGCCTTCATGAGGGAGGGTCGGGTCTTGCCTCCCAGCCTCTCCTATCGAAGTCGTTTGGGAGAAGTGCAGCTCGAAGCAGCGGCTTGTCCTTGGCAAAACCTGATCGATACTGTCGATCTCTCAAGTCGAGGGTAGCTGTTGCACTCCAGTCGGTCGCAGCCGTTCTTATTGCAGTCGTGCCATCGCCCGGCGACGATCTATGAGATCGAGGACTGGAGCTTGTGGTGGGTCGTCCAGCAGGTCGCGGGCCTCGTCTCCTCTTCAGCCGGCGGGGAGCCGTTGCAGGATCGCCGACTCCGTTGCGAGGTCGTCGTCCCTGGTTGTCCATCCGCTCCTGCGCGCCGCAGCGGCGGTGGGGCAAGGTGCCCCACAGATTCCTGCCGATTCAGCCGAGCTCGATTTCGCGAAATCCGCTCTAGGCCATGCTCCACGTATCCCAGCCGAGCTCGGGATTCGTGCTCGTAATCGGACCGTCTTGGTGGGAACCCGAAGGTCATAGGGCTCCCTATCGGGAAGCCGTTCTCCTCCCCTCCTAGCGCAATCTGCAAGCAGAGTAGCGGAGGTAAAGCGCTGGATTACACTGCTAGACCGGTTCGTCTGGGTGGTACTCAGAGCTTTTGCGTTTCGCATTCACGCGGGAGCAGTTGCGGCCTCGACACGCAACCTTCACATGAGAGGAGGCAAAGAAAATTGGCCATTTGTGTCTCAGGAGTAAGCTCGAAGACTGGTGGTAGGGATCATGCACCTCCGAGGGCAGCCTACGTACGCCGATTCTCCCGGTAGTGAGCGCCATGTCTAACGACTCGGATGACGCCCCGATACAGCTCGCACACCAGCTGAGCCAGGGTGGCGATGAGCAACAGGCCGAGGCGGTTCTCCGGGACGCGACTGAGGCAGGCAACCCGGTGGCTTCTCTCAGCCTCGGTGTCATGCTTCACAGACGCGGCGAGAGGGAAGCCGCGAAAGATGCATTCCGTCGCGCCGACGAAGCCAGGCCTGCAGAGGCACAGGGATGGGTCAACCTCCTCCCATACGTCCGACTCCTGGCCGGAGAGAAAAGAGCCAGCAGAAGGGAAGCCGAAGCCGCCTTGCGTTGGGCTCAGAAGGCGGAATGCGCTCTCGCGGGAACGGCGCTTGCCCACCTGCATGACCAACGAGGGAACAAGCACGGGGCACTCGACGAGTTCCGCCGCACCGCGGAAGGAGGGGATCTTGTCGCAGCTATGAAATGGGGCGGCATGGCGGAAGCGCAGGGCAATAAAAGCGAAGCTGAAGAAGCATTCCGGCTCGCCAAAAAGATCGGTGAGGGGCGGGGCAAAGCGGTTGATGACTCCCAGGGCGAAGGAATTGATTAGAAGGCGACCTCATCGGCTAGCTCAACTACACCTCCGACCACCCCCCGCTGCGGGCGCGGCCTGTCCCTCTAGGCCTAGGAGGACCGCTTGGGTTCCTGGCTGGTATCCGGGTTCAGCCCTCGTCGACTTTTAGCTCACCGCGCCTGATTGCGTGCGCGGCTGAGCCGGCCTTCGGGTGGCCTCTCTGCGCCGCGCGGCGAAAGGCGGCCTCGGCCTCCTCGAGCTGTCCACTGTTCGCGAGCAGAATTGCGTAGTTGTAAGCGCTCGTGGCGTGCCCGAGCTCGTCTGCGACAGCGAACCACTTTTCGGCCTCATCGAGGTCCCGCTCTTCGTAGTACAAGGTCGCGAGGTTGTGGGCGCTGTCGCCGTCCTCTCGTTCAGCTCCCCGCTGGAAGGCCGCCTTGGCGCCGACTCGGTCACCTAGATCCACCAGGTGCATCCCCACCTTGAAGGCGCCGATGTCGCTTCCGCGCTCATCCGCCCGCTCCCAGGCTTCGAGCGCCTCGACGAGCTTTCCTCTCTTGCCCTCCAAGAACAGCGCCAGGCCCTCTGCTCCCGCCACGCTCCCCAACTCGTCGGCCCGTCGGTAGGCAGCCTCCGCCTTGTCTAGTTCCTTGCGCTCCTGGTGAGCGCGGGCGAGGCGGATCGCGGCGCCCTCATGGCCACGCTCCTCTGCCCGCAGCAGGACGACCTCGGCATCGGCCAAGTTGTCGCCGACGTCCAGCATCAGAGAGCCGAGCCGATAGGCGCCTGCGGCGCTTCCGTGCTTGTCTGCCCGTTCGAACGCCTCCCTGGCTTCTCGATTCTTGCCCCTTTCCTGTAGAAGGTGACCGAGGTTGACCTGGGAGTCGACGACGCCGAGCTCGAAGGCCTGACTGTAGGCGTCGACCGCGCCGCGGAGGTCTCCGCGTTGGGCAAGGAGGACTCCGAGATTGGAGAAGGCGTATCCCCGCAGGCCGGGATCCTCGGCTTCGAGAGCCTTGCGACCCGCCTGCTCGGACAGGGCTTCCCAGTCGATCTCAGTCTCCCCCTGCGATCGCCAGAAGGCGAGCGTGCCGAGCTCGAAGGCCTGCTCGGGATCTGCTGCTTCCAGGAAGCAGAGCCACGCCGTCCGGTCGATCACCCGCGTCTCCGGGACTGAGGCGACGACGAGGTCGTAGGGCTGAAGCTTCTCGCGGCCGGAGACCAGCGCCACCGATGAGTAGAGCGGCTTTCGGGCCCAGGCGAGCCCTTCTTCAAAACCGCTGTCGCTGGGGTCGGCGTGATCGGGCAGATAGTTCGAATAGGCCTCCCGAAGGACCGAGCGCGGAATTGGGTCGACGATCCCGGCTCGCTGCCAGTCGATCGCGGTGTTGACGACCGCCTGACCGTGGGGGCAGGGAGGGTCGCCGTGGTGATGGGATCCCGAATCCAGCTTTCGGATCAGCTCCTCGCCGGCGATCATGTACTCGCCGATGCCGTCCTTGGAGATCCGCTCGGCGGCCTCGGGCGCGTAGTTGCGCAGACTTTCCCGCTCGGCGACGCTGAGCTTCGCCGGCAGCCTGATCTCCGTCGCATGGCGGAGGAGATCCTCCATCGGGACCGAGAACTTCGACACCTCGCCTGCCTGGGGGATGCCTTTGCCGCCTGCGGTCGCGAGGACTATCCATCGCCGATCGTCTTCGGAGAGGCGCTTGAGGACCGCGGGCCCCATCCCGCGCAGGCCGACCCGCACGTAGAGCTCGAGGTCATCCAGCCACAGCACCGCCATCGACCCCGTCAGCCGCGGCATCCCGCCGGGCTTTATCAGCTCGTCGAGCGCGTCCACGTCGGCGGGGGCGACCCACTCCGCGTCAGGTAGCTGACGCCGCATCGCTTCAAACAACGTCCTTGACTTGCCCGACTTCGAGGGTCCCGCGAGGACGATGAGACGGGTTTCCTCATCGCGCAGTGCGCTCGCAAGCTCCAAGTCGAGCTGCTCGTCGACGTCGCGGGTCAGGTACTCATCACCCGTCGAGCGGTGAAGCCTCGCGAGCGCCTCTGGCGCCTCTGGCGCCACCCCGGCTTCTTCTCGGTCAAGCTCGCATACTCGCTTCACGCCCCGCGGCACCATCTCTTCCAGGCGCTCGGAGCGCTCAGCACGGATCTCCCGAAGCTGCAGAACCCCGCCCACCGCTATTCCGAGGACACTCAGCGCCGCGACGGCGAGCTGCAGGGCGAGATTGCCCGTCAGCCCCGCGAGGCCGTTGACGATGGCGACCACCACCGCGCCTAGGACATTCAGCGCAATGCGCTTCGCCCGCAGCTCTTCGGCGCTCCTTGGTCTTCCCGCCATCGCCGCCGCAGGATAATGATCCGGGGTCATAGCCCGAAGGTCGCAGGTTCGAATCCCTGCCCCCACTAGTCCACGAAAGCCCCGCAAATACTGGGCTTTCGGCTTTCGGGGAACAGACAATGGTCCCAAGAGTGGCCGTGCGGGAACCCCCGGGGCAAGGTGAGGTCGAAGTAAGGCCGAAAAGCCTTCCCGTGGGCCAATCGGTCCGCCTAACAGAGGTCAAGCCCCGGCGGCGGATTTCCTCCCAGGTTCCTCGCCGGGGGTTGTGTCCTCGACGCGAAGGGAGACGAAGGGACCATGCGCCGACTAACGATCACCAACCGGCAGCGAGCTCCGATCTAAGAGCAGCTTCGCCGTCGGCTTGCGGGCATCGGCGGCATTGGCGTTTCGGCCGAGGCTGATTCGGCGAAGCTGCGCGGCTGGCGCGCCAGTACGCCGACGACTGGCGAAGGCGAGATGAGCGCCGCGGTCGAGCCGGCCCGGCGAAACGGGGGCGAAGCGGCCAGGAGCGGGGACGCGGGCACTGTGGCGCGACGCCTCGGTGGCCGAGCGGCGGAGTGGGCGAGGTACTCGTCGCGGTCGAGGAGGTCAAAGAGGTTGAGGACGGAGATCGGGTCGGGCTTCAGGTCCGCTCATTGAGCGGCCATCTGCTCCCGCAGCGCCGCCGTCTCCTCGGCTCGCACGGTGCGGGTCTTCGGATCGATTGCGACGCCGTAGACCTCGCTCGCCTCCTCCAGCGTGATCAGGTCGTCGCGGAAGTCGCGCTCGACCAGGGCCGGATCGCGCTCGACCGGCGGCCCGGAGCCGCCGCCGTTGCCGGAGACGGCGCGGTAGATCTGGCCCGCTCGCGCCGGCTTTGGCGGCATCTTCGGGGGGACCGTCACCGGCTCGGCCCCCTCGTGATCGAAGCGGCTCATGCTGCCCGGCGAGCCGTGAAGGCCGCCAGCCAAGCCCCAGGGCGAGTAGGTGTGAGTGTCGGACTCGCTGGCGATGAAGCCGTCGACGAGGAACATGAAGTCGCGCCGGCCGCCGACGCCGCCGCGGAAGCGGCCGTGGCCGATCGGGTTGTCGTTCAGCTGCCAGCCCATGCAGCGCAGCGGGTACTCGGTCTCGATCTCCTCGATCGGCGCGCAGCGGGTGTTGGTGAAGAGGGTGTCCATCGCGTCCATTCCGTCCTTGGTCCAACGCGCCCCGTAGCTGCCCTCGTAGATGTCCCAATGGCCCCAGTAGCGGCCGTTGTCGATGCCGGTGTAGCTGTAGGCGCCGAGCACCGAGATGCCGGCGCAGCAGCGCTCGGGGACGATCTCGGCGAAGGCTTTGAGGATGACGTCGGCAAGGACGCAGGCCGGCATCGAGCGGCACAGGGTCGGCACCGGGAAGGTCGGGTTGGCCATCGAGCCGCTCGGCGCGGTGATCTGCAGCGGCCGCATCATCCCTTGGTTCTGCGGCACGTCGACGTGGGAGTCGGTGTCGAGCAGGACCGAGCGGACGACGGTGAGGATCACCACCGTGACCGTGCCGCGGAACGGCATGTTGATCGCCATGTCCTGGATCTGCTGGGCGGTGCCGGTGAGGTCGACTTCGAGCTCCTCGCCCCGGACCCGCAGGGTGCAGACCATCGGCAGGTTGCGATAGGCGGGATCGTCGATCTCGGGGAAGCCGTCGCTGATCCCCTCGGCCCGGTACTCGCCGTCGGGCAGCTTCGCGATCTCCGCCCGCAGCATTCGCTCCGAGTAGGCCTCGGCCCAGGCCTTCGCTTCCATGATCTGCTCGACCCCCATCTCGCTGACCAGGTCGAGCAGGCGCTGGGCGCCGATCTCGGCGGCGGCGATCTGCGCCTGCAGGTCGCCGATCGTCAGCTCGGGGATGCGGACGTTGTCTTCGATCATTTGCCACAGCTGGCGGTTGTCGAGGCCGGCCTCGCGCAGCCGCAGCCCTCGCAGCCGCAGGCCGCAGGCCCAGTCGTCGACGGCGTCGATCACCGAGGTGCCCGGCTTGGCGCCGCCGATGTCGAGGTGGTGGCCGGTCGTGCAGGAGTAGGCGATCAGCTGGCCCTGGTGGAAGATCGGCAGGATGATCTCGATGTCGGGTGCGTGCGAGGCGCCGAGATAGGGGTCGTTGTGGATGAAGATGTCGCCCTCGCGGATGTCGGCGACGCTCTCGCCCCGCTCCTCCAGCGTCTCCCACAGCCCCTGCACGGCAAACGGGAACGGCCCCATCTGCAGCGGCGTCGTGTCGGCCTCGGAGAGCTGCCAGCCGTCGGCGGCGATCAGGGCACAGCCGATGTCCTCCGACTCCTTGAAGAGGATCGAGAAGCTGCTGCGGACGAGCTTCCTCGCCATCTCCAGCGAGATGCCGCTGAGGCGGCCGTTGATGACCTGGGCGGTGATCGGGTCGATGCTCATCGCTTCCCCTCCCCTCAGCCGTGCGGCCGCAGCCGCAGCAGCAGGTTGTCGGTCGTGGTGCGGGTGACGGTTGCGTCCGGGGGGACCAGCGTCGTCGAGTCCCCTTGGACCAGGATTGCCGGCCCCGCCAGCTCCTCGTCGAGCCGCATCCCTTCCCGCTCGAGCACCGGGGTTGCGATCGCGCGGACGCCGCCGGCGGCTTCGAAGTGGACCTCGGCCTGGTCGCGCGGCGCCACCTCCCTGGCGCTGGCGCGGCTCGGTTGCAGGTGTGGAAGGGCGCCGCTGGCGGTGACCCGAATCGTCACCAGCTCCACCTCCAGAGCGGTGAAGGCGTGGCCGAACTCCTCCTCGTGGGAGGCGTGGAAGCCCTCGCGGAGGGCGGCCAGCGCCGCCCCGTCCAAGGCCCCTGCCGGTACCGGCAGCCGCAACTCGTAGCTCTGGCCCTTGTAGCGCGTGTCGGCGGAGCGATCGAGCCGGATCGCATCTTCGGGCCGGCCGTCGGCACGAAGCCGCTGGCGCAGGCTGGCTTCCTGCTCCTCGAAGGCCGCCTGGGCGTGGGCGGGGTCGACCTCGGAGAGCGGCCGCAGGTAGGACTGGCCGAGGTCGTAGCGCAGGTCGGAGGTGAGCAGGCCGGCGGCGCTGGTCACTCCCGGGTTCGGCGGGATCAGGACCTCCGGGATCTCGAGGATCCGCGCCACCTCGGCCGCTTGCAGCGGCCCGGCGCCGCCGAAGGCGCAGAGGAGGAACTGACGCGGGTCGAGGCCGCGCTCGATCGTCTTCGTCCGCAGCGCCGCCGCCATGTTCTCGTTGACGATGCGGGCGATTGCCGCCGCCGCCTCGGCGACGCTGCGCCCGAGTGGCTCGGCGACGGTTGCGACCGCTCGCTCCGCCGCCTCCCGATCGAGCTCGAGGCCGCCCGCCAAAGCGCTCGGCAGTCGCCCGAGGACGACGTTGGCGTCGGTGACCGTGGGCTCGGTGCCGCCGCGCCCGTAGGCGGCGGGCCCGGGATCGGCGCCGGCGCTGCGGGGGCCGACGTGGAGGCCCCCGGCCTGGTCAAGGTAGGCGACGCTGCCGCCGCCGGCGCCGATCGTCTCGATGTCGATGATCGGCACCATCACCGGATAGCCGGCGATCCAGGTGTCGCGGGCGCGGGCCTCGACGAGGCCCTCCTCGGTGACGATCCCGATGTCGGCGCTGGTGCCGCCGACGTCGAGGGTCGCCAGCAGCGGCGAGCGCTCGCCGGCGGTCTCCTCGCCGGCCGCCCAGACGCCGCCCATGACGCCGCCGACCGGTCCCGAGAGGATCGCCCGCACCGGGTGCGAGGTGGCGACCTCGGGCGAGGCGGTGCCGCCGTTCGACTGCATGATGTGGAGCGGCGCCTTCACGCCGGTGGCGGCGATCCGCTCGCCGAGGCGGCTGATGTACTTCTTCATCGCCGGTCCGACGAAGGCGTTGATGCAGGTGGTGGTGAAGCGCTCGAACTCGCGGAACTGCGGCAGCACGTCGCTGGAGCTGCAGACAAAGGCGTCGGGCATCTCCTCGCGCACGATCTCCGCCGCACGCCGCTCGTGGCCGTCGTCGAGGTAGGAGAAGAGGAAGCAGACTGCGACCGCCTCGACGCCGCCCTCGCGCAGGAGGGCCGCCGCCTCGCGAACGCCCGCCTCGTCCAGCGGCGCCAGCTCCTCGCCGTCGGGCGGCGCCAGCCGCTCGCGCACGGGGCGGCGGAACTCGCGCTCGACCAGCGGCCGCGCCTGCCAGGGGATGTCCTGCTGAATCGAGTAGTTGTGAGGGCGCTGGTGGCGGCCGATGTGGATGACATCGCGAAATCCCTCGGTGGTGATCATCCCGGTGCGGGCGCCGTGGTACTCGAGGAGCGCGTTGGTCGCCACCGTGGTCCCGTGCATCACCAGATCGATCGCCCCCGGCTCGACCCCGTTGGCGGCGCAGAGGTCGGCGATCCCCCGGCCGATCGTGGCGGCGATGTCGGTGCCGCTGGAGATCTTCATCACCTCGACCGCGCCGAGCTCGTCGTCGAAGTAGACGAAGTCCGTGAAGGTGCCGCCGACATCGATCCCGATCGCCTTCATCCCCTTGCTCCCTCCGGTGGCGTCGTCGTCGCCTCGCGGTCCCAGGCCGAGCCGGTCGGGTCCTCGTCGGCGGCGATCAACTCGCGCTTGCGGACCCGCATCGATGGGGTCCGCGGGAACGGCTCGAAGCGCAGCTCGACGTAGCGTGGGACCTTGTGCTTGGCCAGCCGCCCCTCGCAGTGGGCGACGACTTCCTCCGGCGTCAGCGCGACCCCCTCGACCGGGGCGACGTGCGCCTTGATCTCCTCGCCGCGGAGCTCGTCGGGAACCGGCACCACGGCGACCTCGAGCACTGCCGGGTGGCCGCGGATCACGTCCTCGATCTCGGCCGCCGAGACGTTCTCGCCGGAGCGACGGATCATGTCCTTGCGGCGGCCGAGGAAGTAGAGGTGGCCGGCCGCGTCGGCGCGGGCGATGTCGCCGGTGTGCAGCCAGCCGTCGCGAAGCGTCTCGGCGCTCTCGCGCGAGCGGCCGAGGTAGCCGCGCATCATCCCCGGCGCCCGCACCGCGATCTCGCCGGCATCTCCGGGCGCCGCCTCGGCTCCGCCGTCGTCGAGGAGCTTCACCTCGACCTCCGGGCAGGGGCGGCCGATCGAGCCGCTACCGACCATCGCTTGCTCCTCCGCCGCCGGCATCGCGACCACGAGGCCGGTCTCGGTCAGCCCGTATCCCTCCAGCCAGGGGAAGCCCCAGCGCTCGTCGAGCGCCGCGTGCAGCGCCGCCGGGACGCCGATCTGCAGCGCGAAGCGGACCGCGTGGTCGCGGTCGCGCGGGCTCGGCGCCGCCTTCATCAGCAGCGCTGGGATCGAGGCGACCGCGAACAGCTGCGTCACCCGGTGCTCGCGGACGACGTCCCAGAAGCGGGAGACGCTGAAGCGGCGCATCGCCACCCAGGTCGTTCCCGCCTGCAGCGAGACCAGCAGCTGCCAGGGCGGGTCGCCGTAGAAGAACTGGAGGCAGCAGAGCAGCCGGTCATCGCGGCCGACGCCGTAGAGGCGCTGGTAGAGGTCGACGAAGCGCAGCCAGTAGTCGTGGCCGACCATGCAGCCCTTGGGTGGCCCGGTGGTGCCGGAGGTGTAGTAGACGTTGGTGACGGCGGAGGCGTCCACCTCGAGCCGGTCGAGGTCGAGGGGGGAGGAGGCGGCGTAGGTGTGGAGGCCGCCGGGCTCGCCGTCGCCGGCCAAGACGATCTCCTCGAGTTGGCAGCTCCCGCGCAGCCGCTCCAGCAGGTCGCGGCGGCCGCCGTCGGTGATCGCCAGCTTCGCCGCGGAGTCGAGCAGGACGTGGGCGGCGTCGTGCTCACCGGCGCCGTGGTTCAGCGAGACGAGGATGCCCCCGGCGGCCGCGCAGGCGAGCCAGGCGACCATGAACTCGACCCGGTTCTCGAGCATGATCGCGACCCGGTCGCCGGGCTCGATCCGCTCCGCCAGCCAGCCGCCGAAGCCCGCGACCGCGGCCCGCAGCTCGCCACGCGAGATCTCGACCCCATCCTCGAAGGTGATCGCCGCGAGGTCGGGGTCGCGCTCGCAGGCGCGGGCGAAGAGCTCGATGATGTGGCGCTCAGGGACGGGCAGCGGGGATGTCCTCGGTGTTGGCGCAGATCGGCCCGTAGAGCTCGGGGCGGCGATCGCGGAACATCGGGTAGCGGCGTCGCGCCTCGACCACCTTCTCGAGCTCGATCTCGGCGCTGATCGTCTCCTCGCCGTCGCCCGCCTCGACTACGACCTCGCCATAGGGGTCGACGATCATGCTGCCGCCGGGGAAGGTCCACTCGCCCTCGGTCCCGACCTTGTTGCAGGGGGCGAAGAAGACGCCGTTGTCGAAGGCACGGGTGCGCATCACGTCACGCCACAACATCTGCTTGGGCGCCGCGAACGGGACGACGATCAGCTCCGCGCCGCCCAGCGCCGCGCAGCGCGCCGACTCGGGGAAGAAGGTGTCGTAGCAGATGTTGATCCCGAGCCGCCAGCGACCGAGCTGGAAGACCGGGAAGTGGGCGCCGTAGCGGAAGAAGATCTTCTCGAGGCTCTGAACGGCCGCCGGCTGCACCTTGCGATACTTGCCGGCGATCTCGCCGGCGGGATCGATCACGATCGCGGTGTCGTAGTAGATCCCCGGCCGGTCGAGCTCGAAGATCGTGGCGACGATGTGGCAGCCGTGTCGCTGCGCCTTCTCCTTCATCGCGGTGATCGCCGGCCCGTCGTCGGGCTCGGCCAGATCGATGTACTTGGTGTCCCAGTACTGGGCGAAGTAGATGTTGTTGAAGAACTCCGGCAGGACGATCAGGTCCGGTTTCGCCTCGGCGGCGCTGTCGACCAGCTCGCAGGTGCGCTCGATGTTGCGCGCGGGCTCGTCGGCACTGTTCATCTGGATCAGGCTCAGCCTCATCGCCTACCTCCGTATCGCGGTTCCCGTTTCTCCAGGAAGGCAGTGGTGCCCTCGGCGAAGTCCTCGCTGGCGAGCACGTCGAGCTGCAGCTCG
>DASXFL010000085.1:0-5144 GCA_036489595.1 Solirubrobacterales bacterium | reverse complement strand
GATCGAGGTCAACTCGCAGGGGCTGGCCGATTCCTTCGAGCAGGTGATGGTCCCGGCTCTGCCTCGGGCTTAGGCTGCGGAGCGGGCAGCAGCGCCAGCGCCACCAACAGCAGCGGGTAGAACCAGACGATGTAGAGGTAGAACCAGTGGTGGAGGGTGAGCTGGACCCCGATCACCAGCGCCGCCGCCAGCGCCGCCACCTGCAGCAGCGACTTGCGGCGGGGGACGAAGGCGAGGGCGAGGGCGAGGGCGGCGAGGGCGACCAGCAGGGCCGTGTGCAGGCCTTCCAGGTGCGCCTGCCCCCAGACACTGAAGGGCGAGCTGCGGCCGGTCTGGGCGCCGAGCGAGCGTTCGAAGGTGACCTTCAGGCCGGGGTCGATCGCCGGCCAGAGCATCGAGGCGACGCCGACGAGGATGAAGCCGGCAGCGAACAGCAGCGCCGTCCGCGGCAGCCGGCGGCTCTCGCCCTCGGGCCGGTAGGTCAGCAGCATCGGCCCCAGCACCGCCGGCACGAACTTGGCGAAGGTGGCAAGCGAGAGCATCACCCCGCGGGCGAACGGCCGCGCCAGCACCAACAGGGTGGCGACGAGCAGCGCCGCGATCAGGCTGTCGTTCGAGTTCGACTCGAGCACGTAGGCGGTGTAGGGGTAGGCGGCCCAGCCGAAGGCGAGGATCGCGGCGAGGCGACGGCCGGCGGGCCCTGGCCGCGCCCGCAGCCCGAGCAGGATCAGGAAGCCGAAGGTCAGCAGGTCGAAGACGAAGGAGGCCGCGTGGGCGGCAGGCAGGTCGTCCCATTCGCCGCTCCAGGGCCAGATCCGCTCGAACGGCACGTAGGCCAGGTAGTTGATCGGCCCGTAGGTGTCGCCGGAGTGGATGTCTTCGGGGAAGTTGTCGTAGATCGGTTCGCCGTGGACGATCTTGTCGGCGCCGACGACCCCCGCGTAGCCGACGTCGATGGCGCCGGCGTTGGCGACGTTGAGGCCGACCCGGAACCCCATCAGGAACAGCGCCGCGATCAGCAACCAGGCGCTCGGCCAGACCGGCCGCAGGCCCTCGCCGCGGCCGCGGAAGCCGATCCAAAGCGCCCGCCCCAGCAGGTAGAGGAGCGGCGGGTACTGCAACGGCACCGAGACCCCGATGTCCGCGCGGTTGAAGAAGAAGTTGGAGACGGTGAAGCCGAGCAGGAAGAGGAGGTCGAGGTTGGCCACCCGCCGCCAGCGCCGCCAGTCGAACAAGCCGAGCAGGAAGATCAGGCACAGCGGCACGAAGATGAAGGGCGAGTTGAGGGCGTGGCCGAAGGCACCCGAGTAGCCGCGGGCCATCTTCCAGGCGACCTGGAAGCCGGTCCATTCCTCGGTCACCTCGGGCTTGGCGGCGTCGACGTAGACGACCGCGACCTCCTCGTCTTTGGCGAAGTAGGCGACCTGCCAGTGGCCTTCCTGGAAGGTCGTGGTCGAGGTCAGCGAGCCGTTCTCGCGGCGCTCCTTTTCGGCATCGGGGCTGACGTCGGCGGCCTTCGTCGCCTGCAGTTCGGTGGTGCCGTTCTTCGGCGGCACGTTTTCGCCCGTCGTTTCGGCAAGCGCCAGCGCCGGGGCGCCGAGCAGCGCCGCCACGGCGAGGACCGCCGCCAGCGCCTTCACGCCGCCGCCCCGCCCGCGGGGTCGAGGCCGAAATGCGAGCGGACGATTGGGGCCACGTCGCGCAGCGTCCACTGCTCGCGCTCGTCCGCCGATCTCGGGCCGCAGCCGACGAAGAGCAGCGGCCCGAGGCTGTCGCCAGCGTGAAGCGCCCCGTGGCTGCCGCCGCCGGCGTGGCTGGTCCCGCCCCAGTCGACCGCCTCGAAGCCGAGCTCGAGGGAGAGCACGAAATCGCCGGCGTGGGGCGCGGTCAGCGCCGACCAGACCCGGGCCAGCGGGTCGGGGTAGGTCTCGCTGCGGAGCCGTCCGTCCTCGAGCGTCGTCTCCAACACCCCGAGCTCACCCGCCAGCTCCCAGCGGCCGCCCCGCAGGTCCTCGACCGCCTCGCCAGGGCGGAACCGCACCTCCTTCCCGCCGCGCTCGACCGCCGCCCACTCGCCGCCGTGCGATGGCATCCCCGGCTGCT
Source organism: Solirubrobacterales bacterium (assembly GCA_036489595.1). GTDB lineage: Bacteria > Actinomycetota > Thermoleophilia > Solirubrobacterales > 70-9 > VAYN01. Next base: position 3,041 of record DASXFL010000085.1, on the reverse strand, counting down.
CGCGCCGCAACTGCTCGCCGCTCTCGCCGACCAGCCGGCAGACCAGGTCGATGCCCTCGAGCTCGGTCAGCCGCTGCCGCACCGCGGCGGGCTCGGCCCTCTCCCCCGCCCCCGGCAGCAGGTAGACGTGGGCGGCGCGGCCGGTCGGGCTGACCGCCAGCTGCGCCAGCTCGGGACGATCCTCGGAGGGCTGCAGCACCGACCACTCGGCGGCCAGCAGCTCCGCCAGCGGCAGCCCGCGGTGGATCTCGGTCTGGGCGTGGTCGGCCATCAGGATCACCGCGTGCCCGGCGAGGAAGCGCTCGATCCCTCCCCCCTCCTCGACCAGCTGCGCGAAGCACTCGTCGGCGCGGGCGATCGACTCCACCGTCGCCTCCGGCCCGTGCCGGTGTGAGTAGTTGTCGTTGTCGGGCAGCGACAGCAGCAGGAAGTCGAAGCCGCCTTCCCTCATCAGCTCGACCGAGCAACAGGCCGCGTAGGGATCGCGGGCGCCGGGGATCGAGGTCGACTTGCAGGGCACCTCGCGACTCGCGTAGAGGTCGCCGTAGAAGAGGTCGGCCGGGCCCCAGGTGTGGTGGCGGAAGTGCAGCCGGGTCGCCTCGACCGCCCGCCGCAACAGCCCGTCGAGCGAGACCGGGTGGCGGTGCCGGCCACGGTAGATCAGGAACGGCGTGCAGGCGGTCCGCAGCTCGGCGTCGTCGAGGCTCTCGAACAGCGTCTCGATTTCCGGGCTCAGGTGCGCCAGGTTCATGTTGAAGACGAGGTCGTAGAGGGCGCGGAAGACGCCGAAGGCGCGGGTCGCCTCGAGCGAGGAGCCATACTCGACGTAGCGCCGCTCGAGCCGGTGGTACCAGTTCATGCCGCTGATCCAGTGCTCGTCGGCGCCGCGGCCGGTGACGATCTCCGAGCAGGCGACCGGGGTCACCGAGGGGAAGCTGGAGACGCAGTCGGGGATCAGGACCCCGCGCTCGAGCAGCGCCCCGAAGGTCGGCGCCCGCCCCTCGGCGACGGCGCGCTCGAGCATGTCGGTGCGCAGCGAGTCGACGTAGGTGAGGACGAGCTTCTTGCGCGGGGCCATCTGCGCCGCCGCCACCTCGGCGCTAGCGGAGGACGCGGAGGCCCGCGTGTTTGCGCTGGGCGCGGCGATGGCGCGAGATCGCCAGCCAGAGCAACAGCAGGGCGACGATGATGATCGCGATCGGGACCAGCAGCGCGATCGCCACGACAACCAGCGCCGCCAGGCTGACGAAGAAGGCGAGCGCTCCGGCGCCGCTGCCCTCGCGGCGGCTGGCGCCGGCGACGACGTCGGAGATGATCAGGCAGCCGGCAACCGCGCCGACCAGGCCGAGCACCGCGCCGAGCCCGCTGTCGATCAGGAAGCCGACGATGAGGCCGATCACCGCGGCCAGGATCGTCATCCGCCCGCGGGCGCCTCCATGGGTGCCGGTGGTTCCGGCGAGCATCCCGATCGCCAGGCCGATGCCGATGTCTTTGAGCACGTCCACGTGAGGGAAACCTAGCGATCCGCCACACTTCTGTGAGGAGTGACCAGTCGCAAACCCCCACGCACGCCTGGCGGCACCGCACACACTTCGCGGGGCTTCGTCCTCGGTCGGCCAAATGGCGCTGCCATTGGGCCTCCCTGCGTCCTATCCCCGCTCGGTGCGGCACTCGCCCGCCGCACGCGCAAGTTCACGACTGGTCACTGATGGCCGAAGTCCCGCGACCCAGGCACCGCCGCCGTGCCCACTCCAGCGCCCGCGACCTCGAGCGCTACGCCGGCCTCTTCGCCGAGCGGACCACGGTCATGCGCTCCTCGGCGATGCGCGACCTGATGGCGATCACCGCCCGCCCCGAAGTGATCTCGCTGGCCGGCGGCCTTCCCGACACCTCGACCTTCCCGCCCCAGAGCTTCGCCGCCCAGATGACCCGGATCGCCCAGGAGTCGGCGGCGGAGGCACTCCAGTACGGCCCGACCGAGGGCTTCGAGGAGACCAAGGACTGCATCGGCGAGGTGATGGCGGCCGAGGGCATGCTTCCCGACCCCGAGGACGTGATCGTCACCACCGGCGGCCAGCAGGCGATCGACCTCGTCTGCAAGACCCTGGTCGACCCCGGCGACGTCGTCGTCTGCGAGGCCCCCACCTACCCCGGCGCGGTGCCGGTGTTCTGCAGCTACCAGGCCGACGTCGTCCAGATCGAGGTCGACGAGGAGGGGATGCGGATCGACGTCCTCGAGGAGCTGCTGGCGCAGCTCAAGCGCGAAGGCCGCCGGCCCAAATTCGTCTACTCGGTGCCGAGCTTCCAGAACCCGGCCGGGGTGACGATGTCGCTCGAGCGCCGGGTGCGGCTGGTCGAGCTCGCCGGCCGGCACGAGATGCTCGTCGTCGAGGACAACCCCTACGGCCTGCTCCGCTACGAAGGCGAGCCGCTGCCGCCGCTCTACCAGCTCGACGGCGGCGACTTCGTCATCTACCTCGGCACCTTCTCGAAGATCCTCTCCCCCGGGATCCGGCTTGGCTGGGCGGTGGCGCCCCCGCCGGTGATGGAGAAGATCGTCCTCGGCAAGCAGGCCGCCGACCTCTGCACCTCGACCCTCACCCAGTACTTCCTGCGCGAGTACTTCGCCGAAGGCCGCTGGCGCGAGTACGTCGCCGACCTGGTCGGCATCTACCGCCGTCGCCGCGACGTGATGCTCGCCGCCCTGCGCGAGCACTTCCCCGCCGAGGCAACCTGGACCGAGCCCGAGGGGGGCCTCTTCATCTGGGCGACCCTGCCCTCCTACATCGACACCGGCGATCTGCTGGCGAAGGCGCTCCGCGCCGACGTCGCCTTCGTCCCCGGCCAGGGCGCCTACGTCGACGGCCGCGGCGGCAACTCGATGCGCCTCAACTTCTCGGGGGTGAACGAGGACGAGATCCGCGAGGGGATCCGGCGGATCGGGGTCGTGATCTCCGAACAGGTCGAGCTGTACGAGGCACTGGCGCCGGGCATGCCCGGACGCGAAGCGGAGGACATGCCCGTTGATCGGTCGGGTCCGT
>DASXFL010000121.1:0-15951 GCA_036489595.1 Solirubrobacterales bacterium | reverse complement strand
CGACGCCGCGCGCCGCCGCCTCCTCGAGGTCGACGTTGTCGTAGCCGACGGCGACGTTGGCGACGACCTCGAGGCCGGGGCCGGCGGCGTCGAGCAGCTCGGCATCAACGCGGTCGTGGAGGAAGCAGACGATCGCCTCGGCACCGGCGACGTGGCGCAGCAGCTGCTCGCGCTGCAGCGGCCCGTCCGCATCGGCGGTGTCGACCTCGCCGGCGCCCTCCAGCAGGGCGTTCGCCGCCGCCGGCAGCCGGCCGGTGACGGCTAAGCGGGCAGGCGCGGCGGGCGGCATCGCGCCGACTCTAAACGCAGGCGGATAGACTCGCTCCTCGATGAGCGAGGAGGAAACGGTCAGCTTCAAGGAGGGCGACAAGGTCTGGGTCGAGGACGCTGACGGCAACCGCGACTCGGGCATCTTCGTCGGCATGAACGAAGCTGCCGGCTGGTTCGGCGGCGGTCCCAGCGCCTACGTCGTCCACCCCGAGGCGCACCAAGCCGAGGTCGTCTCGGTCTTCCGCATCGTTCCCCGCGACGAGTAGCCGCTCGGCGGCTCAGCCGCGGCCTATTTGCAAGAGAACGGTTCCAGCGCCGTCGGCACGACCGGCAGTTTGGTCAGCGGCGTCAGGATCTTGAGGATTTCGTTGAGGGCGGTGTCGAGGGTGCCGAGGGCGTTGGTCTGCCCGGTCACCGTGGCGAGCTGGGTGCAGGTCTGGTTGACGGTCGATTTAACCGAGCTGAGGCCGGCTTCGAGGCCGCCGACGGTGGCTTCGAGGGTGCCTACCTGCGGGGTCAGGCCGGAGACCGTGGTACCGAGGCCGGAGACGGTGCCTTCGACAGTGCCAAGGCTGGTGCCGAGGGTGCCGACCGTCCCCTGCAGAGAGCTGAATTTCCCTTCCAGGCTGCCGAGCCCGCCTTCGAGCCCGAGCACCTTGCCGGTGACGTCGTTGACTTTGCCGCTCAGCGCCTGCAGCTCGGCCGCCTGGTTGGCGAGCGCTTCGGTGATCGTCTTTTCCAGCTGGGCGGCGGAGCCCTGCGGCCCGGATTCGCCGTGCGGGCCGGTCGGGCCGGTCGGGCCAGTGGCCCCGGGTGCACCGGAGGGCCCAGTCGAACCGGTGCCGGCGGACCCGGACCGACCGACGACGCTCCACTGCACCGGCTTTTCGCCCTCGCGCTTCTTGCAGGATCTTGCCGCGGGCACCACCCGCAAGAGCCCCCTGGCCGCCTTCTTGCCCCTGGTGAGGATGCAGGCGTGGATCACCCCGTCGCTACCGGTGAGCGGCTTCGCCGCAGCGAAAGGGGAAAAACACACCATTACAGCGCAAAGCACGATCACCAGCGTCGGGAGGGTTCGCCTGATCACACACTCCGTCTCGGCAGTGCGGATCGGAATCGGGAATGACGAAGGTCGGAGAAGCGTATGTAGGAGCGCTCTCGCCTTGCCTAGGCGTCGCCGACGCGGGGGCGGAGGCGCCGCGGCGCGTAGCGGTACCCCACCCCGCGCACCGTCTCCACCGGGTCAATCCCGGCGACGGCGAGCTTGCGCCGCAGGTAGCTGACGTAGAGCTTCACCTCGTCACGGCCACGGATCCGGTCGCCCCAGACCTCGTCCAGCAGCTGCCCCTGGCCGAGCACCCGGCCCGGGCTGCCGGCAAACGCCTCGAGCATCCTGAACTCGGTCGGCGTCAGCGGGATCTCGATGCCGAGTACGGTGACCCGGTGTCGCCCGCGGTCGATCTGCAGGAAGTCGTCCTCGATCACGTCAGGCGCCTGTCCCCCGAGCCGGCGCCGGCGCAGCAGCGCCTCGATCCTGGCCACCACCTCCTCGGCCAGTGGCGGCTTGGAGACGCAGTCATCGGCTCCCGCCCGGAGGCCGACGACCCGCTCCCTCTCACCGTCGCCGGCGACAGCGACGACCGGGACGTCGCTCAGCTCCTTGATCCGGGCCAGCACCTCGAAGCCATCGAGATCGGGAAGCTCGAGCTCGAGCACGACGATGTCCGGGCGCTCGACGTAGAAGCAGCGCAGACCGGCAATCCCCGTGTTGGCCTCGACCAGGTCGATCTCGGCGCGGCCGAGCGGTGCGCGCAAGGGGTCGCGGACGGCGGGCTCGCCGGCGATCGCAAGCGCTTTCGGCCGCGCTCGGCTCACTCCGTTCTCCATCCCGGCTCCGTCGACTTCCTCCTCCAAGGGCCCCGGTACTGACGATTCTCAATCGATTTACAGACCGTTGTCAACAGTGACAGTAAACCGTGACATTTTTCCAAATCAACCTAATCCCGAACACCTAAACGTCCGTTAATCAACCCACCGAGGGCCGGCTTCTTGAATCGATAACCGAACTGAACACAAACTGGCGAACCGCACACAAGTGCACCGGAAGCGCATGAGACGAATGGAAGGAGCGCCCCCTGATGCGATTCATGATGTTCATGTACCCCGAAATCGAGGAGTCCGATTGGCTCGGCGAGGAATCGGAGTCGGCCGTCTCGGTCGAGCTGGTGGAAGCGATGTCCCGCTACAACGACGAGCTGCGGCGAGCCGGAGTGTTGCTCTCGCTCGACGGCCTGCACCCGCCCGGCAGCGACGGCGCCACCGTCGCCTTCGACGCCGAGGGCGCGGCGACCGTGACCGACGGCCCGTACGCCGAGGCAAAGGAGGTCGTCGGCGGCTACTGGCTGATCCAGGCTCGCTCGCGCGAGGAGGCGATCGAGCTGGCACGGCGCTGCCCATGTCAGAGCTGCCGGATCGAAGTGCGGCGGGTGCAGGAGATGGAGGACTTCCCGCCGGAGATCCGGGAGGCGGCGGAATCGGCGGAGTGAGCGTGGCGAGCGCAGCGCAGGGGAGCGGCGACCGGGCTGGTGCCGAGCGGGCGATCGAGGCGGTCTGGCGACTCGAGCAGGCTCGCCTCCTCGCCGGCCTGGCGCGGATGGTCGGCGATCTCGGCCTCGCCGAGGACCTTGCCCAGGACGCGCTGCTGGCGGCGCTCGAGCGCTGGCCCCGCGATGGCGTCCCCGCCAATCCCGGCGCCTGGCTGATGGCGACGGCGAAGAACCGGGCGATCGATCTGATCCGTCGCGACCGCACGCTTGCGCGCAAGCACGAGGAGCTGGTCCGTGAGGCTGGCCTGCGGATCGAGCACGACCGGGCCGAGCTCGACCTCGCCGCCGAGCGCGAGGTCGGCGACGACATGCTGGCGCTGATCTTCGCCTGCTGCCACCCGCTGCTCGCCCGCGAGGCACGGGTGGCGCTGACCCTGCGGTTGCTCGGCGGCCTCAGCGCAGCCGAGATCGCCCGCGCCTTCCTCGCCAAGGAGGCGACCGTGGCGCAGCGGCTGGTGCGGGCGAAGAAAGCGCTGCGCGAGGCCGGCGTCGGCTTCGAGGTGCCACGCGGAGACGAGCTCGCCGAGCGCCTGCCCTCGGTGCTCGAAGTGATCTACCTGGTCTTCAACGAGGGCTACGCGGCGAGCGCCGGCGAGGATTGGATCCGTCCCTCGCTCTGCGAGGAAGCGCTGCGCCTCGGGCGCGTGCTCGCCGAGCTAGCGCCGGAGGAGCCCGAGGTGCAAGGGCTGATCGCCCTGCTCGAGATCCAGGCCTCGCGGCTGGGGGCGCGGCTCGGCCTCGGCGGCGAGCCGGTGCTGCTGCTCGACCAGGACCGCTCGCGCTGGGACCCGCTGCTGATCGTCCGCGGCCGCCGCGCCCTCGCCCGGGCCGAAGCGCTGCCGCGCCCGCTCGGGCCCTACGGCCTGCAGGCGGCGATCGCCGCCTGCCACGGGGCCGCGCTCAGCGCCGAGGAAACCGACTGGGTCCGGATCGCGGCGCTCTACCTGGCGCTCGCCGCCGTCGCCCCCTCGCCGGTGGTCGAGCTCAACCGGGCCGTCGCGGTCGGAATGGCTTTCGGGCCCCAGCTCGGGCTCGAGGTGGTCGACGCCGTCGCCGCCGAGCCGGCGCTGGCCGCCTATCACCTACTGCCGAGCGTCCGCGGCGACCTCCTCGAGCGCGCCGGCCGGACCGAGGAGGCCCGCGCCGAGTTCCGCCGCGCCGCCGAACTCGCCACCAACGAGGCCGAGCGCGACCTACTGCTGCGGCGTGCCAGCGACTGAGCCGCGGCCGGCGGCCAGCTGCTCCATCCCGTCGCGCTCGAGCCGCAGCATCGTCCAGTCGTCGAGCTGGGTCGCGCCGAGGCCGGCGTAGAAGTCGAGCGCCGGCTGGTTCCAGTCGAGCGCACACCACTCGAAGCGGACGTGGCCGCGCTCCAGGGCCAGCGCCGCCAGGTGCTCCATCACCGCTCGGCCGATGCCTCCGCGGCGCCGGTCCGGTCTCACGTAGACGTCCTCGAGCCAGATCCCCGAGCGGCACTCGAAGCTGGAGAAGGTGACGTAGAAGATCGCGTAGCCGATCGCCTCGCCCCCGGCCTCGATCAGCAGCGCCTCGGCGGCGCGCTGCTCGAACAGGGTGCGGCGCAGCACCTCGGCGTCGCCGAAGACGCGGTCGCGCAGCTTCTCGTAGGTCGCCAGCTCGAGGATCAGCTCGAACAGCGTCCCGGCGTCCGCCTCGGCGGCGGCGCGGATCTCGATTCCGTCGACAAGCTCCATCTGGCCGCCGACTGTATCTGGGCGCTGCCCGCAACCTCGCTCGCGCAGGAAGCCCTCGAACAGGCCGCTTACTAGGCTTTCGCGCGTGGACGCCGTCGACCAGTTGCTCGAGAACAACCGCGAGTTCGCCGGCTCGCGCCCGGACGAGCACCGCAGCGGCGAACCGAGCCGGCGGCTGGCGATCGTCGCCTGCATGGACTCGCGCCTCGACGTCTTCGCGGCGCTGGGGCTCGAGCATGGCGAGGCGCACGTGCTGCGCAACGCCGGTGGCGTCGTCAGCGACGACGTAGTTCGCTCGCTGGCGATCTCGCAGCGGCGGCTCGGGACCCGCGAGGTGATGCTGATCCACCACACCGACTGCGGGATGCTGAAGATCAGCGACGACGGCTTCCGCACCGAGCTGATGGAGACGGCCGGGGTGGCACCGGCCTTCGCGATCGAGTCCTTCACCGACGTCGACGCCGACGTCCGCCAGTCGATCCTGCGGGTGCGGCGCTCGCCCTTCCTCCCCCACCGCGACCGGGTCCGGGGCTTCGTCTACGACGTTGACGACCATCGCCTGCGCGAGGTCGTGGTCGGCGACGAGGACGGGTCGGCGGTTGCGGACGGGAGCTAGCGTGGCAACGGTCGCGCCCTACGGGTCCTGGGAGTCGCCGCTCTCGGCGGCGGCGGTGGCAAGCGGCGGCGGCCGCAAGAGCGGGGCACGGCTGGCGACGGACGGGGCGCTGTGGTGGGCCGAGCTGCGGCCCGACGAAGGAGGGCGCACGACGCTGATGCGGCGGCCCGAGGGCGGCATGGCGGAGGAGGCGACGCCAGCCGGGGCCAACGCGCGCACCCGGGCCCACGAGTACGGCGGCGGCGCCTGGACGCTGGCGGCGCCGGACACGGTCCTCTACTGCGAGTTCGCCGACCAGCGGCTCTACCGGCTGCGGCTGGACGGGGAGCCGGTGGCGATCACGCCGGAGCCGGAGGCGCCGGGCGCGCTGCGCTACGCCGACATGCAGGTGGCGCCGGACGGCGAGACCGTGGTCGCGGTGCGCGAGGTGCATCCCGCCGGCGGCGGCGAAGCCGAGAACCAGATCGTGGCCCTGAGGCTGAGCGGCGAGGGCGAGCCGAGCGTGCTGGCGTCCGGGCGCGACTTCTATTCGTTCCCGCGGCTCGCGGCCGACGGCGCGACACTCGCCTTCACCTGCTGGGACCACCCCAACATGCCCTGGGACGGGACCGAACTGTGGACGACTCCGCTCGGCGATCCGGGGGCGGCGCGGAAGCTCGCCGGCGGCCGGCGCGAGTCGATCTTCCAGCCCGAGTGGGGGCCGGACGGGCGCCTCCACTTCGTCTCCGACCGCGACGGTTGGTGGAACCTCTACGCGGTCGAGGCGACGAGCGGCGAGGAGGAGCAGCTGAGCGCCGAGGACGCTGACCTTGCGCACCCGCAGTGGCTGTTCGGCGGCGCCACCTACGCCTTCGCCGATGGCGGCGAGATCGTCTGCGTCCGCACCGAGCGAGCGACCGAACAGCTCTTCGCCCGCAGCCCCGGCGGCGGGCCGCTGCGCAACCTCGGCCTTCCCTACACCAACTTCGGATTCCCCTCGATTGCCGCTCGCGGCAGCCGCGTCGCCTTCGTCGCCGGCACCCCGGAGGCCGAGCCGCGAGTCGTCGTCTACGACCTCGCCAACGGCGAGCGCGAAGAGGTGCAGGCCGAGGACGAGGATCCGGTCGACCCGGCCTACGTGCCGGCACCGCGGGCGGTCGAGTTCGCGACCGGCGACGGCGAGGTCGCCCACGGCTTCTACTACCCACCGACCAACCCGGAGTTCGAGGCGCCGGCGGGCGAAGCGCCGCCGCTGATCGTCGAGAGCCATGGCGGCCCGACCTCGCACGTGGTGCCGGCGCTCGACCGCGAATTCCTCTACTGGACCAGCCGCGGCTTTGGCATCGTCGACGTCAACTACCGCGGCTCGACCGGCTTCGGCCGCGCCTACCGCGAGAAGCTGAACGGCACCTGGGGGGTGGTCGACAACGAAGACTGCGTGCGGGCGGCACTGCACCTGGCCGCGGCCGGTGACGCCGACGGCGGGCGGCTGACGATCCGCGGCGGCTCGGCCGGTGGCTATGCCACCCTCTGCGCGCTGGTCTTCCACGACGACTTCGCCGCCGGCGCCAGCTATTTCGGCGTCGCCGATGCCGAGGCGCTGGCGACCGACACCCACAAGTTCGAGTCGCGCTACCTCGACAACCTGATCGGCCCCTATCCCGAGCGCGCCGACCTCTACCGAGAGCGCTCGCCGATCCACTTCGTCGAGCGCCTGCGCTCGCCGGCGATCCTCTTCCAGGGACTGGAGGACGAGATCGTGCCGCCGAACCAGGCGGAGACGATGGTCGCGGCGATGAAGGTCAACGGCATCCCCCACGCCTACCTGGCGTTCGAGGGCGAGCAGCACGGCTTCCGGCGCGCGGAGACGAACATCCGCTGCATGGAAGCCGAGCTCTACTTCTACGGCCGCATCCTCGGCTTCGAGCCGGCCGGCGAGATCGACCCGGTCGAGATCGACTGCCTCGACTGACCCACCCCGCCACCGGAAAAATCGGGGTACCGATCTTTCCCCCAACGGAGTGGGGGAAAGATCGGTATGGCAGTGGACGCCGGGGCAGCCGCTGCTATTTGGATTTCGCCGCGGCTTTTTTGCGGCTCGATTTGCGGGCGGCGGATTTATTGGCGCCCGCTTTTTTCGAGGCCGCTTTTTTGGCGCTCGATTTGCGGCTAGCCGATTTTTTCGCCGTCGATTTGCGGGCCGTCGATTTTTTCGCGGCCGGTTTCGCCGCGCCTTTGGCGGCCGCTCTCTTGGCGCTGCGGCGTTTCGGTTTGCCGGGGGCGCGGCGCTGGGCGGCGGGGACCTCGGCGGTGGCAACGGCGCCGGCGAGCTGGCGGATCTGGCCCTCGAGGTATTTCGCCATCCGCTCCTCCTCGCGGCGGATGTCGCGGGCGAGGTTGGCGGTCTCGTTGTCGTTGACCTTGCGGGCGAAGGTCTCGAGCGCCATGTAGGTCGAGATCTCCTCCTGCTCGGCCGTGTACTGGGTCTTGGCGTTCTTCAGCATCTTCTCCTGCTCGCCGGAGCCGCGGATGATGTGCCCCGGGGCTTTCGCCACCGCCTGCGCTTTGCCAACGACCTTCTGCACGAGGCTGCCGCCACCGCCGAGCTTCTTGATCTGCCGCTGCAGTGCTTTGGCGTGCGCTTTGGTCTCTTTCAGGTGCTGCTTGAGGCGTCTTTGGTACTGCGGCTTAGTCGTCAGCAGGATGTCGGCCTGCAGGGCGAGTTCGAGCTCCTGCTCTTTGCCGTATGCCTCCTGCAGGTACTGGATCAGCTTGGCGTCGCGCTCGTTCGGATCGGCCATCGGGTCCTCCCGTATTTCGGTTGCGTGGATGAAGCTGCTTGGGTTGATCGGTTGGAAGTCGTCAGCTGACGACACATTTGGCGCCGCCCGGTGATTTTCCTTTTGCCGGGAAGGCGTGGGCCAATGCCTGCGCGATCAGCTGTGCGCGGGCAGCGTAGCCGGGTGAGGTGAAGTGAATGCCGTCTTCGATGAACCAGGCGTCTTTGACGTCCGCCGCCCAGTTGTAGACGCGCATGTTGGGATAGGTGAGGCAGGCGGTGTCGAGTTCTTCGTCCCACTTTTCCATGTTTTCGGGCGCGTAGGCTTCCGGCGCCTCCGGCAGCGACTTGACGTTTACCCACAACACCGGTTCGTCGCCGATGATCGCCTGCATTTTTTCGATCCGTTCGCGCTCGCCAACGTTGGAGCCGGCGGCGACGTCGGCCGCCTCGTTGGTCCCCAGCGCCAGCACCCAGCAGCCTCTGAACCCTTCCGCCTTCCAGGCCTCGGCAACTTCCTGGGCGTTCGGCTCGCCTTCGAAGCGCTCTTCGATCGAGCGCGCCCCCTGCACCTCCATGTGGACTTCTCTGACGCCGACTTCGTGGTAGCGATTTTCGATCCGCTCTTTCGGATCGGGCAGGTATTCGGCCGAGTCGAGCCCCTCCGAGGTCGAGTCGCCGATGTGGACGACGTCTCTGCACGACGTCTTGGTCGAGTCTTCGGCCTGGGCTTTGGTCAGCGGCACTGGCTTGTCGGTGCCAGCGGCGCGGGCCTGCTCGACCCGGGTCGCTTCGCCTTCGGCGCTGGCCGCGTTCAGCCCCGCCATCCCGGCGATCCCGACCACGAGGAGGATCGCCGCGGCGACGATCGCCACCCGCATCCCCGGCACGAACGTGTACCAGCCCCAGCCGACCGCGCGGCGTCGGGCGAAGAAGCGGCCGATCGCGCCGTGGCGAATCGGCTCCTCGACGAAGCGCCAGGAGAGCGCCGCGATCGCAAAGATCGCCGCCATCTGGACTATTTTCCGCAGCAGGCTCTCGTCCTGGGGGTCGTGCGAGTTGAGCGCGGTGATGACGATCACCGGCGTCTGCCAGAGGTAGATCCCGTAGGAGCGGACGCCGACCCAGCGCAGCGGCCCGATCCCGACGAAGCGACCGAGCCGGCAGGCCGGGTGGGCGAGCGGCAGCAGCACCATCGCCGTCGCCAGCGAGAGGACGAGGAAGCCGCCCTGGTAGAGGAAGGAGGAGAACTCGCCGACCCGCCAGACCATGATCGCGATGATCAGCAGGCCGAGGACGCCGATCCCGTCGAGCAAGCCGCGGGCCTGCGGGGTGATCCGGCGGCTGAGCCGGCGGCTCGGCCAGACCATCGCCAGCGCCGCCCCGATCAGGAGGCCTCCGGCGCGGGTGTCGGTGCCGTAGTAGATCCGCGAGGGGTCGAGGCTCGGGTGATAGAGGACCGCCATCTCGATCATCGAGATCAGCGCCAGCACGACCGTCACCAGGGCGAGTCGTGGCCGCACCCCCGAGGCCAGCGGCCGCTCGTGGACGAGCTTGACCCCGATCAGCAGCAGGAAGGGCCAGAAGATGTAGAACTGCTCCTCGACCGAGAGCGACCAGAGATGGTTCAGCGGGCCTTCCGGCGCGAAGCGCGCGAAGTAGGACACGTTGCCGAAGATCTGCTCCCAGTTGTTGACGTAGAAGACCGAGGAGACGACGGCCTTGCGGAACTGGTCCGGCTGAGCGGGCCCGAGCACGGTCACCCAGAAGACGACGACCGCCAGCATCACGAACAGCGCCGGCAGCAGGCGGCGGGCGCGGCCGAGCCAGAAGGGCCCGAGCTTGATCCGCCCCCGCTGCGCCAGCTGGTTGAGGAGGATGTCGGTGATCAGGTAGCCGGAGAGGGTGAAGAAGATGCCGACGCCGAGGAGGCCTCCGGGCGCCCAACCGAAGCCGAGGTGGAAGGCGATCACGGAGAGGACGGCGATCGCTCGCAGGCCGTCGAGCCCGGGCATGTAGCGCTGGTTGCGCTTGACTGGTTCGGGCATCAGCTCTGCTCAATCCTAGATGGGACGGGTACAAGGATATTCGCCGTTGCTGCACCCCGATCCCGTACTCCCATGCCCGAAACGGAGAATTAGATGCCTTCGCGATCGCCCGCCACCGCCCTGCCCACCCGCCGCCTCGGCGACTCCGAGCTGGAGGTCTCCGTGGTCGGGCTCGGCTGCAACAACTTCGGCGGCCGGATCGGCCTCGAGCAGACCGGCGCCGTGCTCGAGGAGGCGCTCGCCGCCGGCCTCACCCTCTTCGACACCGCCGACATCTACGGCGGCGGGGGCGGCAGCGAGGCGCTGATGGGCGAGGTGCTGGAGGGGCGCCGCGAGCAGTTCGTGCTGGCGACCAAGTTCGGGATGGAGATGAGCGGCGACGAGGCCGAGGGCGCGCCGAACGCGCCGCGCGGCTCGCGCGAGTACATCCGCTGGGCGGTCGCCGGCTCGCTGCGGCGCCTGCGCACCGACCGCATCGACCTCTACCAGTACCACGAGCCCGACGGGATGACGCCGATCGCCGAGACCCTGGCGACGCTCGGCGAGCTGGTCGAGGAAGGGGTGGTGACCGCGATCGGCTGCTCCAACTTCAGCGCCGCCCAGCTCGAGCAGGCCGACCGCCTCTCGCGCGAGCAGGGCCTCCCCCGCTTCGTCAGCTTGCAGAATCACTACAGCCTGCTGGAACGCGGGATCGAGGCCGAGGTTGCGCCGGCCTGCGAGCGCCTCGGGGTCTCGATCCTCCCCTTCTTCCCGCTCGAAAAGGGGCTGCTGACCGGCAAGTACAGGCGCGGCGAGGTGGGGCCTGAGGGAACGCGCCTGGCCGGCTCGAGTGCCGGCACCGACGCCCAGTTCGACGTCGTCGAGGCGGTCGAGGGCTTTGCCGAAGAGCGCGGGATCGAGCCGATCGACGTCGCGATCGCCGGCCTCGCCGCTCAGCCGGCGGTCGCCTCGGTGATCGCCGGCGCGACCGAGCCCGAGCAGATCCGAGCCAACGCCGGTGCGCTGCGTTGGACGCCGAGCGCCGCGGACCTGGAGGAGCTCGATCGCATCGCGCCGGCGCCGCGCCTGGCGCGATAGTCGCTGTATCAGCGATCTCCGCGCCGGGGCGCCGCAGGCGCTGGTAGGTTGCCGCTCGTGCCCGCCCCCCCTGGCCACGCGCGACGCTCGCCGCTTGCCGCCGCCACTGCCGCCGCGCTGCTCGCAGCGGCACTGCTGGCCCTGGTGCTCGGCGGTGCGACTGAGGCGGATGCGGTCACCGCGACCTGCCCCAGCTTCGAAGTCCTCCACAACGACCGCATCGGCGCGGCCAACCTGCCGGCCGGCAGCTACTCGGTGACGCCCGAAGACGCCGGCCTCAGCTGCTCGGCCGCCTCGCAGCTCTTCGCCCGCTTCCTCGCCGACTACGACGGCAACCTGCCCGCGCCCTGGAATGTCCTCCCGCAGGGCAGCGGCCGAGCCGCCTTCACGCGCGCCAACCAGGCCGGCTTCTCAGTCGCCCGCACCGGCGGCTCCGAAGGAGGTGGCAGCAACCCGCTGATCGGCACCCTCTGCCCCAGCTCCTTCGCCGTCAACGCCAGGGCCGTGGTCGGCCCGCTCACCTTCCCGCGCGGTCGGTACCTGCTCTACCGGCCGGCCGGAACCGGCATCACCTGCAACCGCGCCGCCGTCCTCTTCACCCGCTTCCTCTCGCAGCAGGGCGGCCAGCTGCCCTTCCCCTGGAAGCTGAAAAACCAGACGGCGACCTTCTACAAGTCCTCGAATCCGGTCCGCTCGGCGTTCCGGGTCGAGCCCTTCGGCGGGACCTAACCTTGCGCTCGCCACCGGCGAGCGCAAGGTCAACCGCAGAGCCGCCTAAGATTTCTCAGCCATGGGTCAAGGTGCCGCAGCTAAGACGACCGATCGAACACGGGGCCTGCGATCGGTAGGGCTGGTACTCACCGGCGGAACGATCGCGTCGCGCCCCGACTCGGTGCTCTCGGTATCCGAGCACCCGTCGGAAACCACCGGATCCACTCGCCTCGAGGCCGCCGAGATCAGCCTTCTAGCGGATTCAGGGTCGGGCGCCAAATCACCGAAGCTCGCGATTCGCTGTCCACTTCGGTTGCTTTCGGAGAACCTCACTCCAGGCGACTGGATTCCGATCGCCGAGTCGATTCGGGAGCTCGCCAGTCTCGATGACGTGGATGGAATCATCGTCTTCCACGGCACCGACACGATGGCCTACACGGCAGCTGCACTCAGCTTCCTCCTCGCCGATTTGGAAAAGCCGGTCATCCTCACCGGATCGAACCTCCCGCCGGACCAAGCCGGGTCCGATGCTCGGCGCAATGCCCAAGACGCTTTGGTGGCACTCGAATCACTAGGTGCGGGCATCTACATCGTCTTTGCCGGCGGCAACGACCTTCCCGGTCTGGTGCACCTCGGAACGCGCGCGCGGAAGAGACAGGCATCCGGACAAGCCTTTGCCTCGATCAACAACCTTCCCCTCGCCGAGATCGTCGAGGGTCGGTTCCGGTGGGTGATGAGGCCCTCGGATCCGAATCCCCTCGCGGTCGCCAGGGATTCCGTCGACCCACGCGTCTTGACCCTTCGGCTTTATCCCGGACTCAACTTCGCAGCCGCATTCGACACGATCACCGCCGGCGACATCCGTGGCGTGGTGATCGAGCTCTACGCATCCGCCACCGGTCCTCATACGGATGACGAATACTCGTTGCCCACGTTCGTCCGTCGCTGTGTCGAAGACGACATCGTGGTCGTCACCACCGTGCCAGCGGCACCCGAGAATCCAGGCAACGTCTACGAGACGACTGTGGCCATCCACGAGGCAGGCGCCGTCTTCCTCGCAGACATGCTTCCCGAGACCGCAACGGTGAAGTTGATGTGGGCACTCGCCCAAGTCGAGAGCGCAGATGCCGTTCGGACCTTGATGAGGCGCCCAATCGCCAGCGAGCTGTCTCCGGGCGCCTGACTCTCCTCGTTCTCCCGCGGGCATCGCAATCACTTGGGTACGATCTGCGCTGGCTCCGGTACGCAAATGTTGCGAGGGGGAGGTGCGATTGGGATCCGACCGGAAATATCTCGAAGTCATCTTCCTGCTCGTCGGTGGCGTGGCGGTGCCGGTCATCGCCTCGCTCTTCTTGCCGGCCTTGCCGGCAGGAGCCCGAGTTCCGGTAGGGATTGGGATCGGCGGACTCGTTCTGGTGGCGGGCGTGTTCCTCCTGGTCCGCCACATCCGACAGGAAATCCGAACCGCCGCCGCCCAGCTGTTGGCCAATCTCGAGGGCTACGAGATTGACCACGAGGCGGGTCAACTCTTCAAGGGGAACATCAGGAACGCCTCTCTTCGAATCGCAACGATTCACGATCTCGTCGACAACATCCTGCAAGCGGTGCCTCCGGAGAAGCGCGATCGTGTTCTCCACAATGCGGGGTACGCGACGGGGGTCTCGTGGGGGCCGGACTTCGAGGCCGAGTGTCGTCGCGCCAAGATGACCATGGACCAACTCCCTCAAAAGCTCGACCTATGGGCTACCTATGACGCTTCGGCTGGAATGGGAAAGCTCAGGCTCGAGGTGTCGGACACGGGCTACGGCGAGATCATCCTCGACAACAGCTTTCTGTCGGACAAAAGCGCCTGCCATCCATTGAACCACTGGTTTTCCGGGTATATCGCGGGCACCCTCTACCACGTCCTCGATCGTCGTGTAACGGTCGTCCTCGAGACGCCGTCGACCGAACGGCAGCGCGAGACTCACTTCCGGGTGGAACCCACAGAGGCCTAAGTCGCTGTGCTCGACTTGAGACGAACGCGCCACCAGCAAGCATCAGCGCGAATCAGGCTTGCCGGCGGCACGTCGATGTGCATCGCCGCCGAGGAAGGACTGCTCAGCGCCGAGCAGCTGCTCGAACTCGCCGGCGTCGAGGAACATCCCGTGGCACTTGGTGCACTGCTCGATCGTGACGCCGTTACGGCGGTGGGTGCGCATCGGCGCTCCGCATTTCGGGCAGGTCATCTCGGGCCCTACGTTAACCGGCTCCGGGCGCTGCCTGCAGCGGGGGCTCGCTCGGGATAGCGGGGGACGCCGTCGTCGGGCGGCTGGCCCCAGGGCGCGGCGTAGGCGACGAACTGGTGGGCGGCAATCGGGACACCCGGCTCCTCGTCGAAGGCGCCGAAGCGAACGCTGACCTGGTCCGGTTCGCCGGGGGCGCGCGAGCAGATCTGGCTGCCGCAGCGGAGGCAGAAGACCTTCTCCCAGCCGCCGTCTCCGGGGTCCCAGACGCCGAGCGCGGTCTGATCGCCGAGAAGGCGGAAGGAGCCCGGCTCGGTGCGGGCGTTGGGACCGCCGGCGGCGCCGGTCCGCCGCTGGCAGCGGCGGCACCAGCAGGCGAGGCCGCCGAGCAGGGGAGCCGAGACCTCGAAGCGGACCGCGCCGCAGTTGCAGCCGCCGGCGATCGCGGTCGGAGCCGGGGACGAGTCGCTCATCGGCGCAGCGTATCCAGGGCGCGGGATTGCCCGGCCCGGCGCCGGGTAGTCTCGCCGCCATGTCCCTCCCCGGCACGGAAACCGAGCGATGAGGGCGGCGGTGCTGCGGGCGCGCGGCGAGGTGCCGGCGCCGGGCGAGTTCGCCGATCCTGAGGCGGGCGGCGAGAACCCGGCTCTCGACGTCCTCGTCGCCGGCCTCAACCCGATCGACCTTGCGATCGCCGCCGGGAAGGTCCCGGCGCGCGAGCCCAGGCATCCTTCGGTTCCCGGGCTCGAGGGGGTCGGCGAGCTCGACGGCCGCCGCTACTACTTCGACACCCCGGTCGCCCCCTACGGCTCGCTCGCCGAGCGGGTGCCGGTTGATCGCGAGTCGCTAATCGAGCTGCCGGACGGGCTCGACCCGGGCCTCGCCGTCAGCCTCGGCATCGCTGGCCTCGCCGCCTGGCTATCGCTGACCTGGCGCGGCGAGCTGCAGCCCGGCGAGAGCGTCCTGGTGCTGGGAGCGAGTGGGGTCGTCGGCCAGGTCGCCGTGCAGGCGGCGCGGCTGCTCGGCGCCGCCAAGGTCGTCGCCGCGGCGCGAAACGAGGAGAGCCTGGAGCGGGCCCGGCACGAGCTCGGCGCCGACGCCGTCGTCCAACTCGGCGGCGAGGGCGACCTCGCCGAGCTCCTGCAGGAAGCGGCCGGCGGCGGCTACGACCTCGTCATCGATCCGCTCTGGGGCGGGCCGGCGGTCGCCGCGCTGGCCTCGCTCAACCGCAATGGCCGCCTGGTCGCGATCGGCAACTCGGCCAACGAGACCGCGCCGATTCCCGGCCGCGACTTCCGCAACCGGCTCGCCAAGGTGATCGGCCACACCAACTTCCAAGCCTCGCGCGAGCTCAAACGCGAGGCATACACGGCGATGGCTGCCCACGCCGCCGCCGGCGAACTGACCGTCCCGGTCCGCGAGCGCCCCCTGGACGAGGTCGCCGAGGCCTGGGCGGAGCAGCAGGCGAGCCCCCATCACAAGCTGGTGCTGCAGCTGCGCTGAGGCGCAACCACGCCCGTCACGGACTCGAGCCGGAACGAAAAGGCGCGTTTGCGAATCGGCGCGCGCACACCATGAACCATAGGCAGATGCAGGTCATGAGTGGCAGGGGCTCGAGCCCAGGCGCTGTTCGTCACACCGATTGCTTGCTCATTCTCCCGCCGACCTAGAACATCCAGAGCGCTTTTGCAGCGGAGGGTCGACGAGCAATGGAAGGTTCGAGATGAATTTCAAAATCAGGGGCCTCGGTCTGATCGTCGCCGCCTTCGCGCTTTCCGCGATCCCCAGCACCGCGGCATCGGCGGCGCTCTACCACTCGGAACTGAGCTCAACCACCTTCCTGCAAGGGAAGCAGCAAACGACGAACGTTTTCATGACGCCGGGCGGCTCGGTGAAATGCAGCGGCACCGAATTCACCGGCACGATGG
>DASXFL010000192.1:0-1675 GCA_036489595.1 Solirubrobacterales bacterium | reverse complement strand
CTGGGCGAGCAGGGTCGGCGGCGCGAAGTCGTTGAAGCGCGAGATCACTTCGGCGCCGAGCGCCTGCTTGGAGCGCTTCAGGCCGGCCATCTCTTCGCTGATCACCCGCAGCCGCCGCTCCGGATCGCCGACGTAGACCGGCAGCGGCCCTCGCATCACCGCGATCCGGTTGCCGAGGTTGCCGCGCTCGTCCTCGGTCCGGATCGAGACCGGGACCAGGGCCCGCAGCTCCAGCCCCTCGGTGCGCACGCCGCGGCCCTCGAGCCAGTTGCGCAGTGAGCCGGTGACGACGGCGAGAACGACGTCGTTGACGGTGCCGCCGAGGGCGTCCTTGATCCGTTTGAAGGTCGCCAGCTCCGAGCTCGCCCAGACGTAGCGGCGGTGCGGGCCAATCGGCTGGTTCAGCGGCACGTCCGGGGCCGGGTCGGCGAAGGCGCTGGCGATCTCGCTCAGCCCCTCGATCGCCGCGGCCGCCTTGCGCGCCGTCGTCTCCGGGTGGCGGACCGCATCGAGGCCCCGCCGCGCCAGGTCGACCGGTGCCGAGATCGCGTCGCCGACCCCGCGCGCGACCAGCTCTGCCGTCCCCGGCGGCGGCTGCGGCACCCAGTCGTCTTCGATCTCGATCGGCTCCGGGACCGGCTCGAAGTCGAAGAGGACGGTGCCGATGTCGACGCCTGAGATGCCGTCGACCATCGCGTGATGGGTCTTGGTGACGATCGCGAATCGGTCCTGCTCGAGCCCCTGGGCCAGCCACAGCTCCCAGAGCGGCTTCGAGCGGTCGAGCTGTTGCGAGAAGATCCGCGCCGTCAGCCGCTTCAGCTGCGCTTCGCCGCCCGGGCTCGGCAGCGCGGTGTGGCGGATGTGGTAGGTGAGGTTGAAGTTGACGTCGTCGGCCCAGAGCGGCCGGCCCATCTCAAGCGGCGGCACCACCAGCTTCTGGCGAAAGCGCGGCACCAGCGCCAGGCGGCTGCGGACGTGCTCGACCAGATCGGTGTATTTCGGCGGCGGCCCCTCGAAGATCAGCAGCGCGCCGACGTGCATGTGGGCGCTCGATTTCTCGTTCGTCAGGAACGAGGCGTCGACGGCGGTCAGCCGGTCGAGGTGCCGCCCCTCGGTAGCGCTCATGCCGCTCGTTCCCTGGTCACCCGCTTAGGCTAGCTACCCTGAGCGTATGGCAGCAACCGCCACCGCCGCCCCGAAACGAGTCCTGCTCGCCGCCCCGCGCGGCTACTGCGCTGGCGTCGACCGCGCGGTGCAGACGGTCGAGCGCGCGCTCGAGGCCCACGGCGCCCCGGTGTACGTCCGCAAGGAGATCGTCCACAACAAGCACGTGGTCGAGGAGCTGGCCCAGCGCGGCGCGATCTTCGTCGACCAGGAGACCGAGGTGCCGGAGGGCGCGATCGTCGTCTTCTCCGCCCACGGCGTCTCCCCGGCGGTCCACGACAACGCCGCGGAGCGCAACCTGCGGACGATCGACGCGACCTGCCCGCTGGTGACCAAGGTCCACGTCTCGGCGCGGCGCTTCGCCGCCGAGGGCTACACGATCGTGATGATCGGCCACGCCGGCCACGAGGAGGTCGAAGGGACCACCGGCGAGGCACCCGACAGCATCGTCCTGATCGAAACTGCGGACGAAGTCACGAGCCTTGAGGTCGCCGATCCCTCCAAGGTCGCC
>DASXFL010000113.1:0-12558 GCA_036489595.1 Solirubrobacterales bacterium | reverse complement strand
GAGCGCCGAACTGGTGATCACCCCCAGCTACACGGGATGCATCGCCTTCGGTCAGTCCGCGACCGTGGCGACGGAAGGATGCGGGTACAACTTCGGCATCTTCTCAGCGGCGTCGAGCGAAATCAGCATTTTCTGCCCGACCGGGAAGGCGATCACCGCCAACGTCCCAGTCGGCAAATGCTCCCTGACATTCGCTGCTCAAACGCCGACCGTGAACGATTTCGACACCCGCAACGAAGGCTCCGGGGCCACGCGTGACATCCTCTTCACTTCCACAGTGACCGGGATCGCCTTCACGAAGGATGGCATCGGCTCCGTCTGCGGGACCAGCGGAAACGCCAGCTATAACGGCACGGTGCTGATGAAGGGCTTCTCGGAAGCCTCGCACCTATCGCAGGTTGGCATCTGGACCGAATGAGGTAGCGGCGGCGCCTACCCCCGGGCCACCTTCCAATATGCCTTGATCCGCTTGCCGAAGGCCTTCGGCTTCTCGGCGTAGAGGCGCTCGCCAATCGCCAGCGCCTGACCGAGCAGCTCCTCCTGGCGGCGGGCGATCAACTCGCGGATCGGCTCCGGGTCGACGGCGTCGCGCCCTTCGAGGTCCTCGGCGAGGACGGCGAGGTCGTGGTGGTCGCCGAGCTGGTCGGCGAGCTCGTGAGCCTGGTCGGCGGTCTCCCCCAGCACCTCGGGCCAGAGCTCGCGCAGCAGCCGCAGCTGGTACCAGAGGTCCTTGGCGCGTTTGCGCCACTGGTGGACGCTCTCGTCGCTCGGCTCCTCGCGGACCTCGGCAAGCGCCTCGCGGCCGTCGGCGTAGGCCCGCAGCAGTCCCGGCTCGACCAGCTTCCAGGAGTCCTTGCCGAGGTCCCAGTGGCCGATCTCGTTGCGGCCCGCTTCGATCGAGGCGACCGCCTCCTTGACGCGCTCGCCGAGCTCGCCGTTGGCGTCGGCACCGGCCGCGTAGCGCTCGCGAGCGAGGTCGCGCCGCCAGTGCTCGATCGCCGCCGCCGAGAGCTCGTCGCCGAAGCGCTGCTCGAGGTCGTCGAGCGTCTCCACCTTGACCTCGGCGTCGCGAGCGTCGGAGAGCAGGCGGCCGGCTTCGCGGTAGCGGCGGTTCTGGGCGCGATAGGACTTCTCGCCGAGCTCCTCGCGCAGCAGCCGCACCATCGCCCTCAGCTTCTTCAGGTCTTTGCGGGCGCCGTGGATCGCCACCGCGCCCTCGCCCTCGACCTCGCCGAGCATCTTCCGCGCCCTGCGGGCGCGGGCGGCGGCGATCCGCTGCAGGCCTGCCGGGGCCGGCTCGTCGGCCTCGAGCCGGTAGGCGCCGTGGCCGGAACCCTCGCGCTCGTCCATCGAACCTGGCTCGTCCATCGACCTTGAAGTCTCCCCCCTCACCTCTGCCGGGTCCAGCGGCAGGCCCTCGCGGGCGAGGACCTGATTGGCGTAGCGGCGCTCGCCACTGACCTCGCGGCCGAGCCAGGGCGGCGGCCGGAAGGCGCGGCTCGCCTCGACCGAGGGGAACTCGACCTCGGCCACCAGCAGGCCCGCGAGGTCGCCCTCGTAGCGGTCGACCTCGGCGGTGAGCCCGTCGCCGAGCGGCACCTCGCGGCGGCTCTTGCGCAGGCGCCGCCCCTCGGTCAGCGGCCAGAGCGCCTCGAACTGCTCGCCATAGAGCCGCAGCTCGACCTCCTCGCGCGACTCCCCGTGGCCGCGCTTCGCCGTCAGCAACCGTTCGCCGCCGCAGCGCCGCAGCCGCACCTCGAGCTCGTCGTCGACCGCCAGGTAGCCCTGCTCGATCGCCCGCTCGCGGGCCCCGGCCGCCTCCGGCGGCATCATCTCGAGGACGAACTTGCGCTCGATCTCAGTCGCCATGCCCGGTTGTACTATCGCGTCCGGGACGCCGCCGGTGAGGCTTCCCAGAGATCGTCTATCTTGGTCGCGTCGCAGCCTCCCTGCCTGCGCGAGACGACCCACATCTCGACCGGCTCCCCGCCCTCGTTGCGGTGCGAGCGGACGGTGCCAGGAGCGACCGTGACGGCGGTGCCGGCGGCGACCTCGTGGACGTCGTCGAAGCGCATGGTGAGGGTGCCGCGAGTGACGAGCTCGGTCAGGCGGCGGAACCCGCCGGGGACGCCGGTGCCGGCGTAGGCGTCTTCGACCCGGTCGGCGGCGACGATCGAATAGCCGGAGCTCATGCCATCTCAATACCCGCCGGCGCCCTCCCCTACCCTGGCCGCGAGGAAGGGGCCGGCGCTCAAGCGGGAACGGTCGCTGCACCTCCCAGCAGCCCCGACAGCTTGCGCTCGAGTTTCTGCCGCAGGACGCCCTCGGCGCGCGAGAAGCAGAGGCGGGCGACCGTGTAGGGGGAGTCGTAGATCTGCCAGTAGGAGCAGATCAGGCTTTCCTCGTGCGGCGGGAAGAGCTGGATGAACGGGATCTCGGTCTCGCCCTCGGGCAGGCCGATCGTCCCCAGCTGGTCGAGCACCTCGCCCGCCGGCTCGCCCTCGTGCAGGTCGTGGAACTGCTCGGAGCTCATGTGGTAGTCAAAGATCCCGGCCGAGTGGGGCGGGATCGTGATGCGCTCCTCCTTCTTCGCGCCGCCGCCGAGGACCGCGGCGACGATGAGGAGAACGACGAGGCCGCCGCCGATCCACCCGATCAGCGCCCGGCGCAGCAGCGCTCGCCGGTGACGCGCAGGATCTGCCGGCGGCAGGGCCATCCCCGAAGCCTAGTTCAGGGCATCGGGGCCCCCGACCACCCTCGGCTACTCGGGCAGGCGCTGCTTCTCGCTGAGCAGCGGCGCGAAGAGGTCGCCACGCTCGGCGACCCGCCGCAGGACCGCGTCGGCGTCGAAGAGGAGGCGGGTGGCGTCCCCGGCGGCGAGCGCCGCCTCGACCTCCTCCCACTCCACCGGCGTCGAGACCGTCGGCCGCTCTTTGGCCCGCAGCGAGTAGACGCAGACCGTCGTCTTGTGCTGGTCGTTCTGGCTCCAGTCGATCAGCACCTTCCCGCCCCGTCGGCGCTTCGCCATGCTGGAGACGACGCGGTCGCCGAATTTCGCCTCCAGGGTCTCCGCCACCGCTTTCGCGAACGGCTTCGTCTCCTCGTAGCCGGCCCCGGTGTTGAGCGGGACGTAGACCTGGATCCCCTTCGAGCCCGAGGTCTTCGGGTAGCAGCGGAGGCCGAGCTGGTCGAAGAGGCCGCGGATCCAGATCGCCACCTGGGCGCAGTCGAGGACGTCGGCGGGGGCGCCAGGGTCGAGGTCGAAGACCATCGCCGTCGGCCGCTCGATCTCCGCCGCCGGCGAGAGCGAGGTGTGGAGCTCGAGGTCGGCGAGATTGGCGGCCCAGATCAGGGTCGGCAGGTCTTCGACCACGCAGAAGTCGACGTCTTCGTTGTGGCTTTCGCTCCAGATCCGTGCGGTTTGGACCCACTCCGGCCGGTGCGAGGGGCAACGCTTCTCGTAGAAGTGCGGGCCCTCGACCCCGTCGGGGTAGCGCTTCATCGTCAGCGGCCGGCCGCGCAGGTGCGGCAGCAGCGCCTCGGCGACGCGAGCGTAGTAGTCGACGACCTGGCCCTTGCTGAAGCCGGCCTTCGGGTAGAGCACCTTGCCGAGGTTGGAGAGCGCGAGCTCGCGCCCCCCGACCGTGACGACCGATTTCTTGCCGCCACCGCCGCTCGCGGCGGACGCCGCCTCCTCGACCGCCCGCTCGAGCTCGACTTCCGCCGCCGGCTTGTCCTCGCGCAGGCCCTTGAAGGAGCCGTGACGGATCATCCCGTCGGCGGTCAGCTCGCGGTAGGAGACCTCGGCGACCAGGGCCGGCTCGACGTAGTGGGCGGCTCTCGGGCCTCTGCGGCCGAAGGGGCTCGACCGGCGGGCGAGCGGGCGCAGGCGCTCGAGCAGCTCCCGGAGGTCGCCTTCGGAGAAGCCGGTGCCGACTTTGCCGGCGTAGCGGAGCTCGCCGCTGGAGTCGCCGTCGGGGTCGCGGTAGCCGAGCAGCAGCGCGCCGAGGGTGCCCTTGCGGCGGCCTTCGCCGGGCAGCCAGCCGCCGATCACGAACTCCTGGCGCCCGAGATTCTTGACCTTCAGCCATGCTCCCGTGCGCTTTCCGGGAACGTAGCGGCTGTCGAGGCGCTTGAGGACGATCCCCTCGAGGTCGCGCTCGGCCGCCGCCGCCAGCAGCTCCTCGGCGTGGCCGACCGAGTTGCCCGGGGTCTGCCAGCTCTCCCCCTCGAGCCCCAATCCCTGGAGCAGCTCGCGGCGAGCACTGTAGGGCTCGTCCATCAGGTTGCGGCCGTCGAGGTAGAGGAGGTCGAAGATCACGTAGGTCACGGGGTGGCTCTTCATCCGCCGGCGAACCACCGCGTCGGAGGTCTGGTGGATGCGCTGCTGGAGGCGCTCGAAGCTCGGCCTTCCCTGCTCGTCGAAGGCGACCAGCTCGCCGTCGAGGACGGCGTCGCGGGCACCGATCTGGCGCGAGAGCCGGCGGACCTCGGGGTAGGAGTCGGTGACCGTGTTGAGGTTGCGGGTCTGCAACTCGAGTCGGCCCGGCTGGCAGTAGGCGATCGCCCGCACCCCGTCCCACTTCACCTCGACCGCCCACTCCTCGTCGCTGGCGGGGAGCGGCGCCAGCTTCGCCAGCATCGGCACCACCGCCTCCGGGAAGGGGTCGGCCTCGCGCTCGGGCGGGTCGATCCGGTGAATCATCCAGTCGCGGTCCGATTTGCCGGCGCGGAAGATCGCGTAGCGGCCGCGCAGGCGCTCGCCCTCGAAGGCGGCCATCACTTTCTCGTCGGACCACTTCTCGAGCTCGAAGGTGCCGCTGTCCCAGACCCGCATCGTGCCGGCGCCGTACTCGCCCTTCGGGATCTCGCCCTCCCAGGTCAGGTACTCGAGCGGGTGGTCCTCGGTGCGGATCGCCTTACGATTCTGGTCGGGGTCCATCGGGATCCCGTTTGGGACCGCCCAGGACGCGGCGGCGCCGTCGTGCTCGAGCCGCAGGTCCCAGTGCAGGCGGCGGGCCGAGTGCTCCTGGACGACGAAGCGCGGCTTCGGTTTCGCGCCTTTCCGCGCGCCGGATTTGCGTTTGCGCGGCGCCGGCTCCTCGGTCTTGCCGAAGTCGCGCTTGCGCTCGTACTCGGAGCGGGCGGCTTCGCCCTTCGCCGCCGGCGCTCGCTGCGCCTTGGCCTTCCGCGGTTTCGACTTGCCGGCCATTCAGAATCGGATCCTGTGATCGCGATCATCGCCGACACGCACATGCCGCGGGGCGC
This sequence comes from Solirubrobacterales bacterium, assembly GCA_036489595.1. Classification (GTDB taxonomy): domain Bacteria; phylum Actinomycetota; class Thermoleophilia; order Solirubrobacterales; family 70-9; genus VAYN01. The sequence goes on along the minus strand of DASXFL010000113.1, from coordinate 7,290 downwards.
CCGCCGCCTCCCCGAGCGCTGCGTCGAGCTCGTCCGCGAGGCCGAGGCGGTGATCCACGTCGGCGACTTCCACGCCCTGCCGGCGCTGAAGGAGATCGAAGCCCTGAACCCGCGCCTGCACGCTGTTCACGGCAACGTCGACGAGCCCGCCCTTCGGGCGCTCTTGCCGGAGACGCTGACCGTCGGGGTCGGTGGCGGGCGAACGCTGGCGCTGATCCACGACGCCGGTCCCGCCAAGGGCCGGCTGGCGCGGATGCGGAAGCGCTTCCCGCAGGCCGACGCCGCCGTCTTCGGCCACAGCCACATGCCGCTGCACGAGGTCGGCGAGGGCGAGCTGGCCGGGTTCGAGATCTTCAACCCCGGCAGCCCGACCGAGCGCAGGCGGGCGCTCCGCCCCTCGATGGGACTGCTCGAATGGGACCGCAGCGGGCTCAGGCTCCAGCACATCTGGCTCTGAGCCGGAAACTACCCATGACCCGTCCGATGATGCAGAGGCGCCTCAAGGTCGAGCAACTGCTGGAGGCGATCGCCGCCGTCGCCGACGACGGCTTCGTCACCGCCTCCGAGCTGCACCTACGGCTGCCGCGGGTCTCCCGGCGCGACCTCGAGCGCGGCCTCTCACGAGCCGCCAACCGCGGCCTCGTGCTGCTGCGCCGGACGCCCGAGGGCCGGCGCTGGGCGGCCCTCTCGGAGGAGGGCTGGCGCTCGCTTCGAGCGGCTCGCCGGGAGGGCGCCTAAGCTGAGGCGACGCGGGTAAGCAAGGCGCCCGAGCAAGTTTCGTCCCCGATGCCCGAGCCGAAGACCGACCCCTACGCCCACCGCTTCGGAACCTCGCCGCCGCTCTCGCTGGGCGTCGAGGAGGAGCTGCTGCTGGTCGATCCCGGCAGCCACCGCCTCGTCCCCGCCGCCGAGCGGGTGCTGGCGGGCGTCGGCGGTCCGGTCGGCGAGCGCATCTCCTCGGAGATCTTCACCGAACAGATCGAGTTGAAGACGGGAGTGTGCCTGCGGCCCGACGAAGCCCTGACTGAGCTGCGCGAGGCGCGCTCCGCGATCCTCGCCGCCGGCGCCGGCCTGCTCGGCTCGGGCCTGCACCCGGGCGAAAACGGCCCCGCCCAGCTGGTCGAGAAGCCCCGCTACGAGGTCGTCCGCGAAGACCTCGGCGACATCCTCAGCACGCCGCCCTGCGGCCTCCACGTCCACGTCGGCATCCCCGACCCCGAGACCGCCGTCCGCCTCGCCAACGCCTACCGCCAGTACCTGCCCGTCCTGGCGGCCCTCGCCGCCAACTCCCCCTTTCGCGCCGGCGCCGACTCCGGCCACGCCAGCGCCCGCACCCAGGTGGTCCGCGCCTATCCGCGCTTCCAGGTGCCGCGCCGCTTCCGCGACTACGAGGACTTCTGCCGCGTCGCCGACCAGCTGATCGCCGCCGCCGGCGTCGACGACTACACCTACATCTGGTGGGACGTGCGGCCGCACCCCAACCTCGGCACGGTCGAGGTCCGCGCCGTCGACGTCCAGGCCGACGCCGCGACCTCGGTCGCCCTGGCGGCCCTGATCCAGGCGATCGCCGCCAAGGAGCTCGACCGCCCGACCCCGCTCGAGCTCGAGCGGGAGGCGCTCGAGGAGTCCTACTTCCAGGCCGCCAGCCACGGCCTCGACGCTGACGTCGTCCTCGACGAAGAGTCGCCCCGCCCCGCCCGCGAAGTGGCCCGCGAGGTCCTTGATGCGATGCGCCCCTACGCCGAGGAGCGCGGCGCCGCCGGCGCCTTGGACGAGCTCGAGCGGATCCTCCGCGAGGGCAACGGCGCCGACGAGCAGCGCCGGATCGCCGCCGAGCGCGGCATCGACGGCCTCCTCGCCCATCTGGCCGCCCGCACCCGCTGAGACCCGCTGACGGGCAGCCGGCGGATGCCGCACCCACCGCGCATACATGCGTGTGAAGTCGGTGGGGAGACTGGACAAATGGTTTGAATTGCTCGAAAAATCTGCTTCCGTGGTGTTGAATGTGCTGCGCGCGGCCCGCGCAGCCTCTCTCGTGCTTGCGGACCGCACGCTTAAGGGTGTATGCCCCTAGTTGTTCTTAGTGGTAGCCCACGCTGGGACCAGCGGACCGCAGTTCGCGATCGTCATACGTCACCCCCTTCCTGTGCGCTTTCGGACGCTTGACGGAGAGGTGATGGAATCTGTTCCACCAATGGAACTCAATGCTTCCCGGCTCCGAATGCGACTTAATGTCCGCAAACGCGAGGAACACTGGGCTATGCTCCAACACTCTGCATTCCTGGATTGATCGAGGAGGCTGCTGCAAATGGGTTCGAAGGAGGGCATGGGGACGGGCGGCAAGGATGCAAAACCGCAGCTGGTGGCGGTCGAAGGAGAGAGCGACCACCGCTTCGAAGTGCTCCACCATCCTTGGCGGATCCGGATCCTCGACGTTCTCGCCGAGCGGAATATGAGCGTCGCGGGCTTCGTAGATGAGGGACTGATCCCGGAGCTGACCCTGATGGACCGCCACCTGGCGATCTCTAAACTCGCCTACCACTTCCGCGTGCTGCGACAGGCGGGGGCCCTCGAGGTGGTCGAACAGAATCCGCGACGCGGAAGCACCGAACTCGTCTGCCGGGCGACCGCCCGTGCCCATTTCAGCGACGACGAATGGGCTCGGTTGCCGCAGCGCGACCGCTCGGCTCTCTCCCGGTTCGTCCTTCACGAACTGATCGCCCGCGCCGAGAGCGCCGTCCAGCACGACACCTTCGACTCCCGGCCCGATCGACACCTCTCTTGGCTGGCGGTGGAAATCGACGAGCGGGGCTGGTCCGAGATAGCGGCGCTCTTGAACGGCGTGCTCGAGACGGTCACCGCCATCCACCGCGAGTCGAAGGAGCGGCTCGACGCCTCCGGCGAGCAGCCGATCCGGGCCACCTGGGGGCAGCTGCACTTCGAGTCGCCGCCGCTGCTGGCGACACCGGCGACGGATTGACATTCGCCCTCTCCGGGAACGGGGAGGGCGTGAAGGAGACGACGAATCCGAGCGGGGCCGACGCGGCTCCGGACGAGCCGACCAAGGTGGCGGCGTCGAGCTGGTGGGCGACGTTGAAGCGGACGGCGAGCGAGTTCCAGGAGGACAACCTCAGCGACTGGGCGGCGGCGCTCACCTACTACGGGCTGCTGTCGCTCTTCCCGGCGGTGATCGCGATGGTCTCCCTGATCGGGATCTTCGGCGACCCCAGGTCGACGACCTCGAGCCTGACCGAAATCATCACTGAAATCGGCCCGGAAACGGCGGCGGAAACGTTCAAGGGGCCGATTGAATCGGTGACCGAAAGCCGCAGCACCGCCGGGCTCACGCTGATCCTCGGCATCGCCGTCTCGCTTTGGTCGGCGTCCGGTTACACCGGCGCCTTCATGCGCGCGTCGAACGTGATCTACGAGACCCGCGAGGGCCGGCCGTTCTGGAAGCTGCGGCCGCTGCAGCTGCTGGTGACCCTGGTGATGATCGTGCTGGTCACCCTGCTGGCGGTCTCGCTGGTGCTGACCGGGCCGATCGTCTCGGCGGTCGCAAAGCCGCTCGGGATCGGCTCTACTGCGGTCGACGTCTGGAACGTCGCCAAGTGGCCGGTGATGGCCATGGCCTTCCTGCTGATGCTCTCGATCCTCTACTACGCCTCCCCCAACGCGAAGCTGCGCGGCTTCCGCTGGCTCACCCCCGGCAGCACCGTCGCGATCGTCGTCTGGATCGTCGCCTCCGCCCTCTTCGGCATCTACGTCGCCAACTTCGGCTCCTACGACAAGACCTACGGCACCCTCGGCGGCCTGATCGTCCTCCTGCTCTGGTTCTGGATCAGCAACATGGCGATCCTCTTCGGCCATCAGCTCAACGCCGAGCTTGAGCGCAGCGCCGAGATCGAAGAAGGCCGGCCGCGGGCCGAGCGCGAGATCCAGCTCGAGCCGCGCTCGCAGCCAAAGCCGCCGAAGACCGCCTGACCCGCGACGCGTGTGAAATGGTCGGGGCGTGGCGGGAAGAATCGCGACGATCGGCGTCTACGGCTTCGACTCCGGCTCCTTCCTCGCCGCCCTGCGGGAGGCCGGGGTCGGGGCCCTGCTCGACGTGCGCCAGCGCCGCGGCGTCCGCGGCCGCGAGTACGCCTGGGCCAACTCGCAGCGCCTGCAGGGCGCCCTCGTCGAGGCCGGGATCGGCTACCAGCACCACAAGGAGCTGGCGCCGACGACGGCGATGCGCCAGGCCCAGTACCGGGCCGACGCGGCGGAGGGAGAGGGCAAGCGCAGCCGCACCCACCTCTCGCCCGAGTTCGAACGCCTCTACACCGAGCAGGTGCTCGCCGCCGCCGACCTCGAGCCGATCGCGGCGTTGGCGAAGGAGACGCTGCCGGCGCTGCTCTGCGTGGAGCGCGACGCCGAGGCCTGCCACCGACGGCTGATCGCCGCCCGCCTCGAGCGCGAGCTCGGCCTCGAGGTGCTCCACCTGCGACCGGGCTAGTCGCGGCTCGGCGTCGAGCTCGGCATCCGTCCACCTGTGCCCGCAGGCTCCGCCGCCGGTACACCGAGAATGGGTCTCTGATTCCGAAGATGCCGCTGCTACTGACCCATCCCGCCAGCCACCTGCACGACCCGCGGGCTTTCATCCCGCGCCACCCGGACACGCCGGAGCGGATCGTCGCGATCGAGGCGGGGCTGGCCGAGCGGGACTGGCTCGGCTGGGAGCGGCGCCAGGCGCCGGCGGCGCCGGACCAGTGGATCGAGGCGGTCCACCGCGAGCGGCTGCTGCGCGAAGTGCGGGAGCTCTGCGAGGCCGGCGGCGGCCTGATCGACGCCGACACCGCGGTCGTGCCGGAGTCGTTGCTTGCCGCCCGGCACGCCGCCGGCGGCGCCTGCGAGCTGGCCCGCTCGCTGCTGGCGGGCGAGCACGATGTCGGGCTGAGCGCCTGTCGTCCCTCCGGCCACCACGCCGAGCCGGACCGGGCGATGGGCTTCTGCCTCCTCGGCAACGTCGCGATCGCCGCCGAGCTGGCCCGCCGCGAGCTCGGCGCCGAGCGGGTGATGATCCTCGACTGGGACGTCCACCACGGCAACGGCACCCAGGCCTGCTTCTACGACCGGGCCGACGTCGCCTTCGTATCGATTCATCAAGCGCCGCTCTACCCCGGGACCGGACCGGCGAGCGAGCGCGGCGCCGGCCCCGGCGAGGGCTTCACCCTGAACCTGCCGGTGCCCCCGGGCAGCGGCGAGGACGAGTGGCTGGGGCTGATCGAAGACGCCGTCGCCCCCGCCGCCGCCGGCTTCGACCCCGACCTGCTGCTCGTCTCGGCCGGCTTCGACGCCCACCTCGCCGATCCGCTCGCCGGCTGCGAGCTGGAGACGTCCTCCTTCGCCGCGATGGCGCGCCGGGTGCGGGAGATCGCCCGCGACGCCGGCGCGCCGCTCGGGCTCGTCCTCGAGGGCGGCTACCACGTCCCCTCGCTGGTCGAGTCGCTGCTGGCGACGATGGAGGCTGTGGCCGAGGCCTAGCCCCAGCTCTCGGCCTTCGCGTACATCAGCGAGCCGGGGGTGTCGAGCAGCTCGCCCGTCTCCAACAGCGTCTTCAGGCCGGAGAGGATCATCGGCCAGCCGCCCCAGAGCTGGTTGTTGGCGGCCTCGCCGAGCTGGTCGTGGGTGACCTGCAGGCGGCAGGAGCTGCCGACCGGCTCGATCTCCCAGGTCACCCGCGAGGTCCCTTCGCGCTCGACGTCCTCGCTCCAGTGCGCGGAGAAGGTCTGGACTAGCCGCCGCGGCGGGTCGACCTCGACGTTCTCGCCGCTGGAGACGTCGACGACCCCGGGGACCGCGGCCTTGTAGCCCGACCCCTCGGTCCAATCGGACTCGACGCCCACTCCGAACGAGTACTTCTTCCGCATCTCGCCGTCGGTGATCGCCTCCCAGAGGCGCTCCGGCGTCGTCTTGATGTAGATCTCGAACACGGTCATCGTGCCGCGCCCGCCGACCACGGTGTACAGCTGCTCCTGCTCCATCACATGTCCTCCTCGAGTTCGTCTTTGAGCGCGCCGAGCGCCGAGGCCCAGGGCGCCGCGTACTTGGCGACCCAGCGGTCGTGGATCTGCTGGATCGGGACGGGGTTGAGGAAGTGGAGCTTTTCCCGGCCCCGCTTCCGCGTCGTCACCAGGCCGGCCGCCTCGAGCACCTTCAGGTGCTTCATCACGCCGAAGCGCGACATCGGCAGCCGCGCCTCGAGCGTCCCGAGGCTCTGCCCGTCCTCGCGGAAGAGCTCGTCGAGCAGCTCCCTGCGGGTTGGGTCGGCCAGCGCCTTGAACACCTCGTCCATCACGCCGGAGATCATATGTGACCATTTGGTCACTTGTCAACCCGAGCGGCTGGCCGGGACGGAAGCCGGCAGTGCGAGTTTGCGAAGATCAGCGCCGATGGAGGGCCTTCCGGAGAGCCGCGAGGATCTACTGCAAGCCGGGTCGCGACGCCGACGAGGACGACGCCCCGAATGAGACCGAGGTCTGGTTCGAAGAGGACGGCGAGCTGAAGATCTCCCTCAACGACCCGCAGTTCGCCGACCGGGTCGGCGCCGAGTACGGCACCCGACCTGCGCGGCCGCGACCGCGCCGGGTGATGGTGACGGTCGAGCCCCGCAACTTCTTCGCGGTCGACCTGTCGGCGAGCTGATTGCAGCCCTTCCTGCTGATCCAGCTGTCCGACCCGCACATCGGCGCCGAGTGGGGTAACGCCGAGCCGCGGGCGCGGCTGCGCGCGGCGGTAGAGGCGGTGGCGGCGCTGCCGGACCGGCCCGACGCGGTCGTGGTCAGCGGCGACCTCACCGACCACGGCGAGCCGGCCGAGTACGAGGTGGTGCGGGAGGCGCTGGCGGCGCTCGGCGCGCCGCTCTTCGTCCTCCCCGGCAACCACGACGCGCGCGGGCGGCTGCGGCGGGCTTTCGACCTGCCCGGCGAGGGCGAGGAGCGGATCGACTACTCGGCCGACCTCGGGCCGCTGCGGTTGATCGCCCTCGACTCGACGATCCCGGGCGAGGTCCCAGGACGGCTCGATGCAGCGGCGCTCGCCTGGCTCGACGCCGAGCTGGCGCTGGTGCCCGAGCAGCCGACCCTGCTGGCGATGCACCATCCGCCGTTGGCGACCGGGATCCCGAGCTGGGACGAGATCAACCTCGGCGCCGGCGAGCGGCGGGCGCTGGGCGAGGTAGTCGCCCGCCATCCGCAGCTGCGGGCGATCGTCGGCGGCCACCTGCACGCGGCGATCAGCGCCTCCCTC